>JAGOLK010000009.1:0-24096 GCA_017994115.1 Clostridia bacterium
TAATGCAAAATATTCACATTCAATTATATTAAAAATACCATCTTCTAATGAATCATAAACATTAAATACACAGGGTAATCCCGAAGAGTAATTGATTGCATCCAGTGCCTTGTCTATATGCAGCTCTCTTCCTTTTCCGCAGGAATCTGTTCTGTTCCAATCATAAATCCTGTATGTCAGGTCTGAAGGCTGCTGTACTTCATATGCCAATATACCGCTTCCGATGCTGTGCACCGTGCCTGCGGGCACAAATATACAATCTCCTTTTTTCACATTTACATAGTTTAGTACTCCGGAAATGAGTCCCATTTCCAGCAGCTCCCTAAGCTCTTCCTTTTGAACCATCCTGTTGAATCCATATATAATAAAGGAATCTTCCTCACACTCCAATACTATCCAGGCTTCACTCTTGCCATTCCGGGCATTTTCAACCCTTATTGCATATTCATCATCCGGATGCACTTGTACCGATAAGGTTTCCCTGGCATCTATCAGCTTTATCAGCACAGGAATTTCTCCTTCCGGTGATACTGTCTCCCAACTCTCCCCTGCCACTTTTCCCCCCACATTCTTATTGTAACTGCATAATCTCCTTCCTCCCCAAATCCTTTCTATTATCACAGGATTTGTCTTGTAGGGCTTCACTTCTTCCCCTCCCGATAAAATGAAGTAAGGTTTTATTTACCCCCTACTTCAATCTATTAAACTGCACGGAAAAGTGAAACCCGGAAAAATGAAATTCAACATGAAATAAAGTCCGGAACAGGCTGCCTGTTACCGGACTTCCGTAATTTATCAAATTGCTTGTATTAATCAGTTCTCATTTATATTTATATCTGCCATTAATACTCCCCTGATTGTCCCATTCTGACGAACAGGCATTGACACTGTTATATTATAATTATTGGTAACAACCGATATATACTCCTCCGATAAATATTCTTCTCCTTGGAATGCCCTAATAAAGTAAGGCTTTGCACTGCAATCCTTAAGACTTTCATCGACCTCTTGAGTTGTTGCCTCATAATATCCGCTGGAGTTGATTAATGCCATAAACTCAATGTATTCAAATCTGCTTTGCTGCTCTTTCATATATTTTTCAACGGAACTCTTATCTGAACCAAGCAAATCTCCCTTGCCGGTCATTTCCTTTACCAGTTCCTGAGTTTTTCTAATTTTCTCCTTTATTGAATCATTAAGCTGGAAGCCCTTCATAAAGTTTGATATAATCGAATCGGATTCCTCCAGTCTTTCTTTTAACTGCAGAATATTTCCATGGACTGTCTCAATGGTAGCCAGCTGTTCCTGGGTTGATGCTCCTATTTCTTCCGATACTGCCGCATTCTGCTGCGTCAAATCATTAATCAATTCAATTTGCTTTTCGATGCTGCCAATACTTGTAAGCTGTGTTTTTGTAAGTGTTGTTATTTTTTCTGCCGCCTGCATGTTGCTTACAAGTGTATCATTTATAATATTTGACTTACTCAATGCATCCGTTGCGTATACCAGGTTCTTATCTATGGCATCTGCCTCATCCTTTATATTGACCGACAACTCGCTTATCTGACCGGTTATTCCGTCTATCAGCTGCTTGATTTCTTTTGCTGACTGAGAAGAGTCGTCCGCAAGCTTCCCTACTTCGCCTGCTACTACCGCAAATCCCCTGCCTGCTTCTCCTGCCCTGGCTGCCTCTATTGCAGCATTCAGCGCCAGCAGCTGCGTCTGGGATGCAATACCTTCAACAGCTTCAGTTATTGTATCTATTGCCCGGAGCTTTTCATCCAGGCTGTCCAGAGCCTGAAGCACCTTTTTGTTGTATTCCTTGGATTCTTGTATTTTAGTTCTTATGTCTTCGAACTTACTGAAGCTGTCCTCTATTATATCTTTTGTTTCCTTCGCAACATTAAAACTTGTATTTGCATTTGCATTTATATCCTCAGCATCTTTTGCGAAGTTCTGCACCATTTCCATCATGTTATTGGTATATGAAGCCTGCTTGCTTACCGACTCAGCAACACTTTGTATTGTAGTTGCTATCTCACTGGAGGAATACTTGATTGCCTCCGCTTGCTTCTCCACCTCACGGGCATCTTTCATTACCTTTTTTGATACGGCTCCGAAGGAAGCGATGAGTGCTCTCACCTTGTATATAAAATCATTAATCCTTGATGATATGAGGTCAAACATATCAATTCCCGTCTTCCTGATATTTTTGTTCAACTGACCTTTATTGATTACTTCAATGTTGTCTCCAATCTTGACTGCTACACCTTTAAGCCGTGTCATGAAAACGATCCCCGAAGATATAATCAAAAGCATCAGTACAATAACGGCCAATTCATTGCTGCGCAGCATAAACAGAGCCGCTCCAAGTATAACATTAACCAGTACATAGCCAGATAAAAAGCCGGTCATCAATAATTCCCCCTTTTCTTGACTTTCCCAGAAATTTCGACATTAATTACTTCAATACGGTTTTATTAATCATATAATATTACAAATTTCTGGAATAATCAAATGAATTTCGCATTTTCTCAATTTTCTCATAAATGCAGCTTCATATGAAACAAATAAGGCATACAAACAGCCTTGTATTGCTGTAATGTATGCCTCAGAATCACTTAACGACTATATTCACAAGTCTGCCCTTAACTACTATCACTCTTACCACTTGTTTTCCGGCAATCAATCCCTTTGTCTCCGGATTTGCCATAACCATATCCTCAATTTCCTTTTCTGAAGCAGCAGAGGGTACTTCTATTCTGCCCTTGACCTTGCCGTTTATCTGTATGGCCAGCTCTATACTATCCCTTACCAGAGCACTTTCATCCCATACAGGCCATTTCTGGTTGAAAACCGAGTATTCATACCCCAGCTTCTCCCACATTTCTTCCGTAAAATGAGGTGCAAAGGGAGCCAGCAGCTTCAGAAGATCCGCCAGGACCTCTTCGAGATACGGTATGTTCTTGTATTCAACTTCCTGATCATACTTATACAATGCATTCAAAAGCTCCATTATCTTGGCTATGGAGGTGTTGAACTGGAATACCTCCGAGTCTTTTGTAACCCCCTTTATTGCCATGTGCCTTACATAATTGAGTTCCTTTTCATTCCCGGTCACTTCATTCCTGCTTTTTTGCCCTCTCAGTTCAGATACTCTCTCAACCATTCTTTCCGTTCTTCCCAGGAACCTTATAATTGCCTTTATTCCGTCATCGCTCCAGGGCCCTCCTTCAATATAGTTGAAGCCAAAGCAAAGGTAAGTCCTGAATACGTCGGATCCGGATTCATTTATATATTTATCGGGAGAAACGACATTGCCTCTGGACTTGCTCATCTTCTCCCCGTCAGCGCCAAGTATTACCCCCTGGTGTACCAATGACATGAAAGGTTCGTCAAAATCCAGATAACCCATATCCCTCAGGGCTTTTGTAATGAATCTTGCATAGAGCAGATGCATTGCTGCGTGCTCAGCCCCTCCTACATATATGTCTACCGGAAGCAGCTTATCTATCCACTCCTTATTGAAAGGTTCCTTACTGTTCTTATTATCCGGATATCTGAACTGATACCAGGAGGAGCATACGAAAGTATCAAGGGTATCGGGATCCCTCAATGCAGGTTTGCCGCATTTGGGACATACTGTATTCATAAACTCCTTGCTCTTTTTAAGAGGTGATTCTCCATCGGGAGTAAATTCCACATCATAGGGAAGCATTACCGGCAAATCCTCTTCCGGTACAGGCACTACCCCGCATTCCTCGCAGTGTATTACCGGTATGGGAGTGCCCCAATACCTCTGCCTTGATACCAGCCAGTCCCTGAGCCTGTAATTTATTTTAAGCTCTCCCCTGCCTTCCTTTGCCAGCTCTTCGGTAATTTTGACCAATGCTTCTTCCGATGTCATACCGTCAAATCTTCCGCTGTTGACAAGCACTCCGTATTCAACAAAGGGCAGCTTGTCATCAACATCTCCAACTCCTTTGATTACTCTTGGAATCGGCAATCCGAACTTTTCAGCAAACTCGAAGTCCCTTTCATCATGGGCGGGAACTCCCATTACACAGCCGGTTCCATAGGTGGCAAGTACATAATCCGCTATCCAAACAGGTACCTTTTCACCGGATATGGGGTGAACTGCATAGGCTCCTGTAAACACTCCGGTCTTTTCCCTGGTAGTTGAAAGCCTGTCTATTTCGCTTGCTTTTCTGGCATAATCCTTGTAAGCTTCTACAGCTTCCTTCTGCTCGGGAGTAGTAATTATATCCACCAGCTCCTGCTCCGGGGCAAGCACCACATAAGTGACTCCCATCAATGTATCGATCCTGGTGGTAAATGTCTTGAAGTTAAGGTCCTTTCCGTATATTTTGAATTCTATCTCCGAACCTTCCGACCTTCCGATCCAGTTCCTCTGGATTTTCTTAGTCTTTTCCGGCCAGTCGATTACATCCAGCTTATCCAGAAGCTCCTGGGCATAAGCCGTGATTTTAAAGAACCACTGAGTCAGGTTTCTCCTGATTACTTCAGTTTCACACCGCTCACAATGGCCTTCCACTACCTGCTCATTGGCGAGAACAGTGTTGCACCTGGGGCACCAGTTCACCGGCGCTTCCTTCCTGTATGCAAGGCCGTTTTCGTACAGCTTCAGGAACAGCCATTGGTTCCATTTGTAGTACTCAGGTACACAGGTTATCACTTCATAATCCCAGTCAAAGGTTGCTCCCATTTCCTTAAGCTGCTGTTCCATGGTCTCAATATTCTTCATTGTTGAATCCTTCGGATGTATTCCGGTCTTTATAGCATAGTTTTCTGCAGGAAGGCCGAAAGCATCAAACCCCATGGGATGAAACACCTCATAGCCCTGCATCCTCTTTATGCGCGACCAGGAATCCGTAGGGCCGTAATTATACCAATGACCTACATGAAGATTTGCCCCCGAGGGATATGAGAACATCTCCAAACAATAAAGCTTCTTACCCACATTTTGGGGATTAAACTTGTAGAGCCCGGTTTCTTCCCATCTTTTCTGCCACTTCCTGTCGATATCCTTTGAATACGGCATTAATAACACTCCTTCCTTAACAATAAAAAACTTCATCTCAATTAAGAGACGAAGTATATTCGCGGTACCACTCTTTTTGATTTACGGCATACCATACCAATAAATCCGCTTTTTCGACGGCGCATCATTACCATCTATCCTTTTAACGCAGGAAATACGGCTTGCCTTACTGTCAATTCAGGAAGCTGCTCCCGGGCGAGTTCCAAGAACTAAAACTACCGGTTCCCACCTGTCTCCGGCTCTCTTGAAGCTGTTCATTCTTCTACTATTCCCGTTCCTTGCATATATCAATATTTACGAATTATGTTAGCACGTTTCGATGCTCCTGTCAAGGTTTGATTTATTGTTCATTTCGTAGGTCTAGTATGCCTTTGTATCTCTCTATTTATACAAACATATTCATGATATCATTGTTTGGTGCATATTTCTTGCCCTGCCAGGTGTCCTTGTCCATCATCAAATGTTCTATGGCGTTTATGACTTCAAATTTTTTAAGGCTCCATTTCGGAGCAATAAGCGCATCTCTCGGCCCATCGCCGGTTATCCTGTGTATCACCATATTCTCCGGAATTCTTTCTATACAATCTACTACAACCTCTATGTAATCCTCCATGGACATCAGCTGAAATTCTCCTTGCCTGTACATTTCCGCAAGCCTGGTATCTTTAAGAAGGTGAAGCAGATGAAGCTTTATACCCTGGGTTCCGGTATTGGAGATAAAATCAACAGTCTGAATCATATCCAGCTTATTCTCTCCCGGCAAACCAAGTATTTGGTGGGTTACCACCTCTATGTTCCTCTTCTTAAGTTCTTTTACGGAAGCTATATATGTATCCAGCCCGTATCCCCTGTTGATAAGCCGGGCTGTCCTCTCATGCATTGTCTGCAGCCCCAGTTCAACCCAAAGATAAGTTCTGCTGTTGATCTCCGCAAGTAAGTCCAATACATCCGCAGGCAGGCAATCCGGCCTGGTTGCAATGGCAATGCCTGCCACATCCTCCAGATTAAGCACCGAGTAATATTTCTCCCTTAATACGTCTGCTTCTGCATAAGTATTGGTATACGCCTGAAAATATGCGATATATCTGCCGGATTTCCACTTCTTGTTCATCATACTCTTGACTTCATGGAATTGCTCAACAATATTCTGAGAAGTCCCTGCAAAGTCTCCGGATCCCCTCGGGCTGCAAAAAATACAGCCTCCCGAAGACACTCTCCCGTCCCTATTTGGGCATGTAAAACCTGCATCCAATGATATTTTAAACACCTTTTCCCCAAACTTTTCCCTGAGGAAGTGATTCAGGGTGTGGTATCTCTTTCCGCCCCATGTTTTGCTCACTTTTCCTTCACCCTTTTACCTGATTTGTTCTGCCTGATAATCTAATAGATATCCGAGAATTCTATGTTGACCCTGTCTACAAAAACACAGGATGTTTCTTCGGCTGCTGCCGCTATTTCATCATCCTCCACCAGCCTTATGGGGAGCTTGACAATAAACTCGCTGCCTTTGCCGTACTCGCTTTTTACTTCTATTGTTCCTTCATGCATTTCCACAAGAGATTTCACCAGAGAAAGGCCTATCCCGCTCCCTTCGCACTTACGGGTAAATGACTTGTCTACCTGTCTGAACCTTTGGAAAATTAAGTCCTTCATTTCCTCGGGTATGCCGATGCCGTTATCTTTTATAGATATATATGCCCACTTATTCTTCTCGTATAATGATATACTTATCTTACCCCCTTTTTCCGAAAATTTTACAGAATTCGAAATAAGATTTAGAAGTATTCTCTCGATTTTATCAGTATCACAGGCAATCTTCAGGCTATCCGGTTCAATGTTCAGTTCAAGCTGTATCTCTTTGCTCTGCAGGAACTTTTCAACGGAGGCTGTAATATTCTTTACAATTGCTGCAAGATCGGTGTTATGAAGACGCATCTCAATATAGCCCGAATCGATTTCCGTAATATATATCAAATTGTTAAGCGTTCTTAACAGCCTGTAGCAGTTCTGCCTCATAATCGCAGTATATTTTGCCATCTTATCGCTGTCCGCAGTTATGTTGTCATTGCTCAAGCCAAGCTCAATAAGCTGCAGAGTCCCGATGATAATATTAAGAGGTGTTTTGACTTCATGGGAAATGTTGGCAAAGAACTCGGTTTTGACTTTGTCGTATTCCAGGGCTTCTGTGATGAGCTTCACCTCTTCATAACTCTTCTTCAGCTCATGCTCAACGTTGACTTGTATTGTAATATCCCTGAAGCTCCATACTCTTCCAACCAGACTGCCCTTATCCATTAGCGGATTGGAAAACACATCAATTATCCTTCCGTCATGCAGGGAAGCAATGTAGTGTTCTATTGCACAGGTTTCATATAAAGAGTTTGTCCAGGCTTCATAAACATCAAAGTCCTTAAGCTGCTTCTTGGTAAAACTTAAAAATTCTCTCGCATCACTCAAGCTGCTCATATGGGGAGGAATATTCCATATTTTAAAAAACAGGTCATTTACTATCAAAATCTTTCTGTTGACGTCAACTACCAGTATGCCGTCCCCCGTTGCATTAACGGTGGCCTCCAGTATTTTAAGGTTATCCGCCAAGGATGATTCCGCATTCCTTCTTCTGTCCATATTGATTGATATAATTACTGCGGCCGCAAACAGCAATGCTAGTGTATATGAAATTGTAATCACCCAAAATATGTTTCTTTGTATCTGCTGCAGTCTGTATATACTATTAGAAGGGTCCTCTGTCTGCCCTATCCCGTACATAAATAATAAATGTAATACAATAATTACTAAAGCCGCCACTGCCGCAAAAGAAATCCATCTGCTTTTCAACTCTGACCCCCCGGATATGAGAAATAGAAATATTATACATAAAATGTTAATTTTTGTCACTTGTATGCAACATATCAATACAACTATTATTTCACAGTACAAAGTTTATTTCAATCAACTTCGTATTACAATATACGACATAAATTTTCACAGTGAATTCGACTTATTCCGCCGTATATTTTCTGAAGAAAAAGGGATCCCGCCAACTACTTATTCAGAAGTTTGCGACACCCCTTTACCGTACTGCAATATTTATATGCCGTCCATTTATTCCCCTGATGCAGCTGCTTTCTTAACAGCCTTCTGATGATTTGCATCAACCTTGTTGGTACCATGGGTCCTGCTGTTCAGAAAATGCACATCAAATACACCGTCCATACCGTTGTTTTTAACCTTGTCAAGATTATATCCGCGCCCGTATCCCTGGCTTCTCTTGTTTAGAATCTTGTTTGCCGGCTGACTGTCAACACCCGCATGGGGCATTGCCGCCATGGAAGCAGCCAGCCTTCTTCCGTCTATTTCAATAATTATAGGTCTTCTGCTCCAGCTCCAGCTGCCCCCCCAAATGCTTTTTATAATTTTTGAATCCTCCAGGGTGGCTGCCTCGCAGTCGGCATGGTTGCCTCCGTAGGTCCTCACTATTTTAAAGCTCTTGCCTGTCCCTACGTCCGTAACCTTTGCAGTAGTTCCGATACTAAAAACCTTATTGGCTTCCTTCCACCAATCCAGCATTTCAATTTTTGCATTTTTACCGGCGGCCGTTTTGGCTGCTGAAGCTGCCCCCCTGCTCGGAACTGCTGAAGCTGCCAAAGCAGTTATCTTTGCTTCTGTAGCCGCATCTATGGTTCCTGTCGCCGAAAGGCCATTTTTTTGTTGAAATTGTTTTACTGCAGAATTGGTCAGTTTTCCGAAAATCCCATCAATCTTACCCTTATACAAGCCCTGGTTTTTCAACGCAGTCTGTACTTTCTTCAGTTGTTCCCTTGAAAGTGCGCTTCCACTGCTTGTCCCCGAATTAAACAGAATTTTAGATGTTTGATTTCCTACAATGCCGTCAGCTGCAACACCTTTACTTGCCTGAAACTTCTTAACCGCTGTTTTTGTCGCACTCCCAAAATAGCCCGTTGCTTTGCCGCTAAAATAACCCAGCTTTTTTAGCTGTTCCTGAAGCTTGGTAACTTCGGCGCCTCTGCTCCCATATTTCATTGTATCTGCAAAGGTAACCGATGTTAAGGATAAAGTTATTACAAGAAAAAAAATTAAAAGCTTGCTCCTTCTCACTTACTCTCCTCTCCCGGCCTACGAGGTGAAATTGAATATGCGAATTCAATATCAATCAATCATGCTTTTGCGTCATCCCGCAAAACATCTTATTGACGGGTTCGGACAGAGAGTATGCCCTAAGGAAAAAAGCGCCACCGGCTTATCCTATTCACCCAAAAATTTCCCCGCTTCTGAAAAACAGAATTAAGCCCTGAATTTTATGTAGTATTCATTGCAGTACGGCGTATTTTAAGTTTACATAATAAATACCATTTTTTCAATGGAATTATGTACCATACACACATATCCCCCTGTATTGAATAGAATGAATATATATATTATTTGGGTGGGTGATTGGATGCTTGTAAAAAGCAATGCAAATTACAGAGACCTTATTGTTGGTGCAGATACCAGGATACCGCTTTCAAACGGTCAAACGGCCGCTTCCATAAATTTTGACAACGCTGCAACAACTCCGCCCTTTGCATCTGTAATTCAGGCAATAGAGGACTTTGCCCCCTGGTATTCTTCGATACACAGGGGAACAGGCTTTAAATCCAAATACTCTTCAGAAATATATGAAAATTCCAGGGAGACAATAAAAAAATTTGTCAAGGCCGATCCGAACAACCTGGTTATTTTTGTGAAGAATACCTCTGAGGCCATCAACAAGCTGTCTTACAGGCTTTATCACAAAAACAGGCGAAGTGTGATACTGTCTACTTGCATGGAGCACCATTCCAACGACCTGCCCTGGAGAAACAAATATTTGGTGGACTATATCAATGTGGACGATAATGGAAGGCTCTCAATGCGGGACCTTGAAAGAAAACTGCACAAGTACCGGAAAGATCTTGCTCTTGTTACGATAACAGGCGCTTCCAACGTCACAGGCTATAAAAATCCCATACATGATATCGCAGAATTGGTGCACAAATATGATTCAAAGCTCATGGTAGATGCAGCCCAGCTTATCGGCCATTCCTATGTTGACATGAAGCCTGACGGAAGCAGCCGGCATATCGATTATCTGGCATTCTCCGCCCATAAGATGTATGCACCCTTTGGAACGGGAGTGCTTATCGGCCCCGAGTTTGACTTTGAAAAAGGGGAGCCTGAATACAGAGGCGGCGGTACCATCAACATCGTCACCCATGACCTGATAAAATGGGCGGAGCCTCCCCACAAGGAAGAGGCAGGTACTCCTAATATAATGGGCGTTGTGGCTCTTGCCGAAGCAGTAAGGACACTTGCTTCTATTGGAATGGAAAACCTGGAGGCTTACGAGAGCGGCCTCCTTGAATATGCCCTTGACAGGATTTCAAAGATTCCTGATATTAAGCTTTATTGTGATGATGACCCAAGGGACAGAGTCGGTATTATACCTTTTAATATTGCGGGGCTGCACCATCAGATTGTAGCCGACGCTTTATCCGCTGAGTCGGGTATAGCGGTAAGGAACGGCTGCTTCTGCGCACAGCCTTATGTGCAGAAGCTTATGAAAATACCCAGAAATGATATAAGAAAGCGGATAAAGAACCCTTCTCTTCCTCATCCCGGAATGGTCAGGCTCAGCTTTGGGCTCTACAACAATTACGATGAGATAGATGTGCTTGTGAATAAACTGTGTGAAATATCGGCTCATAAGGAGCGGTATAAAGAAAAGTACGGGTAACACTGAACATCGGGCATTCCACATGCTGCGATTTACTCTTTAATGCATTACTTCCCTGTCTTATGGATAAAATACGCATATCCGAATTGGAAACAGGGAGGGTTATTAATTGAACAAAAGAATGAACATACTTATGTTCAGCGGTGAGTACGACAAGGCTATGGCAGCACTCATACTTGCCAATACGGCAAGAGAAATGCAGGTGGAGGTTACCATGTTCTTTACCTTCTGGGGACTCTTCCTTGTAAGGGATCCGGAAAAGTTCTCCGCAGAAGACAAAACAGCCTATGAAAAAATGTTCGGAGCAGTTACCCCAAAGGGGCCTGAGCAGCTGCCCCTCTCTCGTATGAATATGGCAGGCCTGGGCAAAAAAATGCTCCTTGAAATGATGGATGACGACAGCGCTCCTCATCTTATAGACTTCCTGAAGGGAGCAAGGAAAAAGGATGTGAAATTCTACGGCTGCAAGCTTTCAATGGAGATAATGGGCCTTAAGCAGGAGGAAATGATTCCAGAGCTTGAGATAGTGGAAGCAAGGGATTATCTTAAGGATGCACTGGAATCTGATTTGCAGCTGTTTATATGAAGCAATAACGGCTGCCAAATATGGTGCCCTGTATAAAAAGACCTGCCGCTGCATTTTATTTATGCAGCGGCAGTAGCTTTTCAGCGGTTATTAAACTAAAACAATATTAATATTGAACGTTTCCATTCTGTTTATCAAGAATATTTGTTGTAAGGGGGTCATTACCTGCGTTGAATTGATCCCAACCTAATTTAATGTCTATCTGGATGCCTTTATTCTGAGATTTGGAATCGTCCTTATTCGTCATATTTTCAACAGTTCCCGTAGTGTAAACACCCTCTGCATCAGGATCCACTGCAACGCCTATGAACAGGTCGCCTCTGTGTTGGCTGCCCTGGTATGGAGCCAAAATATAATTATAGTCAATGTTAATATTTTCGTCTGCTAATGCAGAAAGTCTTACAAACTCAACTCCGCCTAACATGAATTTGTCTTCTTCAGGGAAATTACTTGCCAGTTTAACAAATTCGCCATGTATTGGATTATTATTTGGACCTAATTCATCTTCAACCAGCAATGCAACTCCTATCAGATTTTTTGTTGCGCCGGTAACTTCAAAACCCTCAAGCTCTCTTAGTTTAACGTTTACATCGCTTAATTTGGCAGCTATGGAACCTATGTTGATAATGTCTGAACGGAAGGCCTGAGCATATCCGGGATACATATTATATAATTCTAAACTGATTGTATCTCCGTGTATATCTCCTTCTCCATAAGGAAGACTTGGATAGTTTGCCGGCAGCTCTTCACCCGGATCCAATAATTCAGCATTCATTTCTACACTGTTAAATCCCTCTGCACGTTCGTAATAATCATCTCTTCTGTCCGGATTTCCGAAAACATCATTGTAAGTGTTAGTATCGCGCATAAAATATTCTGAATCTACGTATCCGTCTTCTCCAATACCGTCAATAATACTCCATTCTCCAGTTCCGGTTTCATTGTCATACTGTGCATATGCACCCAGGTCCACAAATGTAACATCCAAATCCCCGGTTGTAGCCTTAGTGGTAACATTCAGCGTATCCGTCCAGTACGCATACCCGGTACCCACTAATACCAGGCTCAGAGCCAACACCACACATAGAATCAGTTTCTTACTCATTAATTTACCTCCTTAATATTTTGGGTATTTGATACAGGTAAAGTATAGAATAAAAAACGGCAGCTGCAATCCCTCCGAAGGCTACAATATTTACGGGTTAGGGGTATTCTGGCTTCCACTTAAGTAGTAGTTATAAAACTTTTATGCCGAACAAAAAGTACAGGCAGCAGCTTAGTTCAAGTAGTATATATAGCATATGTCTTTTCCGGGTATAAACATTTTGTTTTCCTCCGGCATGCCATTTTCACGGGGAATATAGAAAATAGATAAATTGTATTGGTCCGATATTTTTATCATGCCTTCGATATCTTTTATTACCAGCACAGCTTCCCTTGAGAAATTTATGGAACGGCTTACCCTCACTATCCTGCTTCCGTGCTTTCTCATAATGGATTTGAAGTGTAAAACCCGGTATTCATCTTCTGTGGGCAATTTTGCATATACCATGATATAAACAATAAAAAGAAGCATAACAAAAATAATTATTCCCGGAATAATCAGCAGAGTTCTTTTTACGCTCTTTTCAATGATTTCCGTTTTTGTAATGGATCCGGTTTTTTCTATATCGGCCGGCTTGTCTATTGCAAACAGGCTATCACGTATGGGAAGAATAATTGAGTATACAAATTTCTCCTCCTTATTGCCGAATTCCGTTTCTGCCTTAAAGCTGCCGGAGAATATCAATTCCGCTTCACTGCTTGGATTGGCTTTAATAACCGATTCCGCATTGTTTACATAGCTTTCGTATTGACTTAAATCAATAGATACCTCTTCCGAGATATTTGCCTCCTTAATAAATTTTAAGTTTGACTGCTCTGATACGGGAAAGGTCCTTTCATATACGATTCTCTTTTTACTTTCTTTAATTTGAAATCCCCTTACTTTTACCTCAATGGCATAATCGGCTGTTATTTCCGAGAGGGTCCCGGAAGAACCTGAAAACCCGGCATGATAATTTACGGATAATCTGTCAAAGATGCTTTTCGGATAAATCATGTTTTCTTCCAAAACCATTGCATTGTAAATATCATTCTCCTTTAGATGCACCTTATAGTCGCAGCCCGCGGTCATGGAATAGCTATATAGGGTTACCTGCTCCTCCTCTGTTCCCGGGTAAAGTATTTTGTATATAAAGAATATGGATAAGCATATGATAATAATTGCTATCGCCAGCAATATTCTCTTCTTAACCTTTGTTAGTGTAATTTTTTTAAGTTTAATAGTCCCTCACCCCTTCAGGTATATTGTCGCTGCTATGAATCAAAAGAACCGGTATGCCGATTTTAGGCACGACTTTTTCTACAGTACCTTTTAAATCATTCGGAAGCACAGCCCATGAATCCTCGGTATCATTATTGTCCCCTTTGGTAACGAAGGACAGATTTCCGGCTTCATCGGATTTTATTTTCATTATACGGTGAGTAACTGTAATGTTCTCAACTTTAAAATTAATAATATCCCCCTCCTTAAGCTTGTACACTTCTTCTTCGGAAGTAATTTTCCGTATCAGCACAACATCACCCGGGTGAATTAAAGGCTCCATGCTGCCCGTGAGTATTACGGAGGGGTATATTGGGAAAACTCCCACTACAAACCATGAAAATGCCACCAGAAATACCAATGATGTTATGAATGAAAACATGCTTTCGTTCCGGAAATTAGGCTTTAGATGGGACAGTCTTTTATACTCCTCCCATACGAACATGGATAATATTATAGGGTAAGCGATACCTATTGCACTATCCGCAATCCACGGCAAGGAAGGAAGAAACGGAAATATAAATTGGAATATTTTGTATATATACATATAGTATATACACGGCAGGCTTCCTCCAACCAGGCATATAATTGTCATAAGAAAGCTCAGAGATATTTTAGGCATAATATCCTGCGCAATACAGATAAATAAATCCTCAAGGCTTTTTGCTATGGACAACTTTGCGTAATTAAACTGTAAGGCAGCCAGATACAAGCTTATAACCACCATCCAAATAATTGGGTGAGCAGTTTTTTTGTAGGCACTATTTACAGAATAGGATCTTACCATTATAAAAGCTGTTATTTCCGGCAATTGAGTTGCCAAATTTACAATTATACCTTCAAGAGATATATCATAAGGGCTTGATGCTATGTTCTTCAATAGCAGTCCGGCACCGTAGTTTATGGCAATATAAATAGAACTTCCTGCTATAGCCAAACCGATAATATAGTTTCTTATGCTATTTTTCCCCAGAGTGTGTATCCCAGGCAAAAAAAACATTATACAAATTATAATTGCACAAAAATACGCAGAAGATACATACTTTTCCAAATCATAATTCAACGGAGAAAGCTTGATCAGTAAGTTTTCTCCCAAAAGGCACAAATTAAGCAGAAATCCTATAAACAGATACTTGCTGCCGTTTTGCTCCTTTTTATCCCTCATATTCATATTCATGATACTATTGTCAGTTTTCAGCATGGCTGTCTTGAGTCTCTGAAATTTCAGAGTTAAGATTCTCAGAGCCTATGCCCGTGCCGCCTTCACTGCTTTCCGCATCCGTATCGGAACCGCCCGATTCGTCGGTATTCATATTCTCATCATTAATCTCCTCATTCGGGGATTCTTCATCCTGCGGCGGCAGCTCATCCTGCGGCGGCAGTTCATCTTGAGGCTGCGGTTCATCCTGCGGCGGCTGCTCATCCTGCGGCGGCAGCTCTTCTTCCGGCTGCGGTTCATCCTGCGGCGGCAGCTCTTCTTCCGGCTGCGGTTCATCCTGCGGCGGCTGCTCATCCTGCGGCGGCTGCTCATCCTGCGGCGGCTGCTCATCCTGCGGCGGCAGCTCTTCTTCCGGCTGCGGTTCATCCTGCGGCGGCAGCTCACCGCCATCAGCGCCTTCAATAACTGTGCCTTCGCCTTCAGTAAGAACAGGAAGTGTTTCGACAGCAGGTATTAAAGGTACTATTGGCATTATAGGTTCCGGAACACCGGATACGTTTAAATAAGCGTCATATGCAATGCTCATATTGATTCTCGAATTTACCGTGTCCGTCCAATATGCATAGGTGACAGGTATGGATAATATAATTATCAATATACAAATAATCAGAATCTTGGCATTAACTTTCATAATTACCCTCCTTCAATAGCTAAACAGTATTATTCATAATTGTTAAACTGTTCCGCTCCTATAGGTATTTCCAGTGAATAATATGCCTCCAATTGTGCCTCGATTACTGGGTTTTCATATGATATTTCAACCTCGGGCAGAATGTCTATTAATTCCGAATACTCAACAGAGATAGTTTCAGGAGAGGATTCATTTATTCTATCGGCCTGCAGGAAAATAACCCCGTTATATGCATCCTCATCCTTTTCGATTTGCCGGTAAATATTAAAACGGATTTCATAGTCATTTTCATCTACTTCTTCATCAATATCAATATATTCACCATCTATATTAATACTGACGGAATCGGGAACGACGTAAACAGTATCATCCGGACTGCCGAAATCCGCCGTTATGGTTTTTACGGCTTTAATTTTACTGTCATCGGAAGTCTTTAAAGGGTAATTAATCTTGAGCATGTATCCGGGATTTTTTAGTCTGTTGATAAGATCATCTCTCAATTGCAAGGTAATATTCTTATTATTTATCCTGTTAATACCGAATCCTTTAACCGGTTTTGTTTCATCATCCGCTTCTATTAAATAAACTTCTATATCTTCTTCATCTCCGAATTCAATGCTGAAGTTTGCCGTAGTAAGTATTCCTCTTATGTTTAATGTTTCGCTCCACCCACTATAGGATACCCCTGTAAAAAATATCAATATTGCTATTGATAAACCAATTGCCATCTTGTATTTCTTGCAGATTGCTTTCATAACCTACTCCTTTCTCATATCAGACTTAATGGATCTATCTATTGCATACTGTAACAAGTAATTGTTTTTATTGGCGAATATTATGGCACCTGTTCTAGACTCAAGGTTAAGCTTGGACAATATATTTGTAATGTGTTTCTTTACCGTACCCTCTGAAATATAAAGAGCCCTGCCTATTTTATTATTGCTGAAGCCCTGGCTTATGAGGGACAGTACATCTAATTCCCGTTTGGTTAATGTGTATAATGCTTTTTCATCATCTGATTCTTTATTTAAGTTTTCCAAAATGGCAGAAGAGAAGAACTTTCCGCCTCTTTCAACGGCTCTTAAGCCATAAGCTATTTCATCGACAAACGCATCCTTGACCACATAGGCATCCACAGCCAATTCCAATGCATAGTTGAAATCACATTTCCTTGAGGATGATGTTATTACGAAAATTTTTGTACTCAGTTTTTGATTTCTAATCCACTTTATTAAACTGAATCCGTTTTCCCTCCGCAGGTTTATATCTATAAAGGCCAAATCCACAGAGTGTTTTTTCATGATTAAAATAGATTCATCGACTGTTCCTGCTTCAGAAATATTTTCATCAGCTTTGTAGTTTTTTATTAAAGAAGATAAACCTTGTCGGGAAATAGGATGATCATCCAGAATTAAAATCATGTATCTGCTCCTTTACACAGGGATTTTGCACTGTATTTCCGTACCTTGACCCTGTCCCGTATTAACATTTAATGTCCCCTTTAAAATTCCCGTTATCATGTACATGTTTCTTATACCTTGCCTATCCTTAGGTATGGCGTTTTTATCAAATCCTTTTCCGTTATCCTTTATGCATGCTGCTACAAACCCTTCGTGAATACTTACATCCACATTTATTTCTTTGGCTTTGCTATGCTTTATGGCATTATTTATTGATTCACAAATAATCCTGTAGAGGGTAGTTTTTTTGTTGGATGCCAAAATTGAAATATTTTCATCCAAATTGAGTGATATATTGATATTGTTCATATTTGCGGCCTCCTGAACATATGCAGAAAGCTTCTTCTCTAATGTGTCTTCATCATTGGAATCCCACTTTATACCGTAAATTGCTTCTCTAAGGGTTTTCATGGCAGAATTTGCGGAATTTATCATATCACTCAGCCTCATTCTGATATCTTCTTCCGGAATGCTGCCTATTTTTGTTTCAAGGGCTCTCATATTGCAGCTTATTGAAAAAAGCTTTTGTATTACCGTATCGTGTATTTCACTGGCGATGCGATTTTGCTCCTCGCTTATTATGTATGATTCAACCAATGACTGTATATCCAATTCCTGAATTATTACCTTAGCGAAATACAAATAAAATCTGCTTTCCATTTCATAATAGTAATCCTCTGTGTCCTGCCTCCATTCCGATATAAATAATACAGCCAATATATCCGATGAGTTTTCTATATATTTAATATTATAAACTCTATTGTCTATTCTGATTTCGGAAGGCAATGAGTCCTGCCTTTTACATTTAATTGTTTCAAATATGAATTTGACCATAACATTTATATGATCTTCCGCAATTTCTTCATAGGAAAAAGAATCTATATCACCCGTTGTATTTATTTTAAACAGAGCGCATCCGTTTTGGGCAATAGTTCTGTAAAGTGTAGAATTCAACTCATCTATTACTTTTTGAGGATTGGATATGCTGAACAGATTAAGAGCATCATATACATTCATAGTGTGTTTCAAAGCATAATCACTATATTTTTTTGATTTTTCAAGCTTTAAGTTGACTTCATAAAGCTTAGCCTTGCTCTGCATTAATTTGTCATAGCTTTCTAATAAAAGATAGAACCCAAAGGATACCACAATAAAAGCTATGCCTGTGTTTATATCTGAATATGCAACAGCACCGGCATTACTGACAATCCCGGCTTTTTTTTGGATTAACACAGATGTAAGCATTAATAGTGTTAAACCTGCAGATGCAATTTCTGAATATTTTCCAAAAGGCTTTAATGCTATTATTACAATTAATAAATTTATGAAATACCATAGGTAGGGACTTGAAAAGCCCCCCGACAAAATTATAAAAACACTGTATGCTATACTTTCCAATACTATTGTGACAATAATAATACTATTATCCTGATAATTATTTTTATATAAAAATGAACCGACGGTGCTGGATAGAATCATTCCCAGTATTATAAACATTTTTGAATATGTAATGTTCTTATTCCAAATTAAGAGATATACTACCGATAATATCAAAATCGATAATGTTCTATATGTTATAAATTTATTAAGTATTTCATAGCCTTCCTCTTTATGCTTCAAGTAAACTCCCCCCGATAGCAGCTTACAAAGCAGTTACAATCACTTAAAATAATAAATATTTATGGAACAAACCAACTTGTTTTTTGATAATCCATAATATTTTCAATATATCCATTTATTTGTAAATTATACAAATAAAAGCCTGTAATACAAACAGATTGTATGCTTAAATTATCTGTCTGATTTAAAGCTATATTTTCCAATTATCAAAGTGCAATTAATTCTTTACAATAATAAATTATAATCCTAGTAATATGAAAAGTTTGTTGAAACTTGCTTGCCAAAAATATTATTATCTTCCATATTTTGTTACTGCCATTACCTTTTTCCTCAAAATATTGGAATATTCGATGCAATTATTCCTAAAAATGCACACGTATCAGCCAGAACTTGATCTTGCCGTTGCTCCAGCCCAGGTCCCAGGGCACTCTGTTTCTGTCGGTATTATGGCAGGTTACCAGTGCGTATCCCTTTGAGTCAGCGCCTGTAACCACTGAGATATGCGTTATATCTCCCTTTTTCTCATAGGCAATGAAGTCCCCGGGCAGCAGCTTGTAGGATGCTTTATACACTTTTTCATAATTGCCGTAGGCAATAAGCGAAGCCCTGCCGCTGTAAAGCATATAGCTCTTGAATCCGTCTGCATTTACCCAGGCCCGGGTAGCGCCCTTATTGTTGTAATTCCACGAATGGGTTTTTCTGAACTTCCCCCCCTCGTGAAGTATTTGCGATGCGAAGTTGGCGCAGTCGCCCCCCTGGGAGTTGTAGTTCCTGTATTTCTTATTATACTTGTAGCCATATTTCTCCTCGCTTGCAGCACCGCAGTATTTATCTGCATACGCCACCGCATTTTTCCTCCTGTCGCCTATATTGGAAAAATCCCTTGCAGCATGTGTGCTTATGTACTGATGTATTGAATCTACGTCAATCCTTCCCAGATTCAAGGAGTCTTCAAAGGGGTCCTTGTACCATTCCCTTGTTATTATCCAGACCTCATCCTTGTATAAAAGGTCAAGCACATGGTAGGTTCCTATCCTGAAGCTGTTTACAACGCCGGGCTCATTCTCATATATATACTTATATTCCGTTGAACACATCAGATTAATTGTATATTTTTCGCCCTTCGGCTTGATGCTTCTCACCTTCACCGTAGGTATGATTTCGGTGAATTTCACCCCCTGCTTCTTCTCCCAATTGTGGAGGTATTTGACCTTGGTCAGCTCATGCTGATGTGCCCATGTACCGTACTTGGTGCTTGTGTCATATAGGGATTGAATCAGTTTAAGGTCACCGTTTATTATCGCATTATTTCTGTTTCGGAATATCTGATGTATGGAATCGGTCATGTCCTCTGTTTCATTTAATCCCGAAAAAACCTTTCTTACCCCTTCAGGCTTCTCCAGGCAAACGAACAGAAGCATCACCAATAACATTAGCCCTATTACTGCTTTCGTCAACTTGTCTGCCATAATATCTCTCATTGAACTCCCCCTTGAATCCCCCATTCGTTCATATATAAATATACTTACTCCTATTTGGTTTTATTACATGCAAGAGTTTGAAAGCACAAAAAAGGTTGCTGCAAAATGTATCTTGCAGCAACCTCTCTATTATTCTATTGATTTACTTGTTTATTGCCACTGCACAGACCTTGAACTCCGGAATTTTGCTCTTGGGATCAAGGGCTGAGTTTGTCAATGTATTTGCAGCTGCTTCAGCAAAATGGAAAGGTACGAATACAACATTTCCTTTTACTCTGCTGCTTAATTTTGCTTTTACTTTTATACTGCCTCTGCGTGAAGTCACATGTATCATTTCGCCATCGCTGACTCCAAGCTTTTCTGCTGCTGTCGGGCTTATTTCCACATATGCTCCCGGGACCTTATCATTCAGGCCCTTGACCTTTCTGGACATTGTGCCTGTATGATAATGGTAAAGCACACGGCCTGTCGTAAGCACAAATGGATACTCTTCATCAGGCTGCTCTTCTGCGCCCTTGTGTTCGATACCGCTGAACAAGCCCTTTCCTCTTGAGAAGGTGCCCTTGTGCAGATACTTGGTGCCGGGATGGTCCTTCGTCGGGCACGGCCACTGTATTCCTACATCCTCCAGCCTGTCATAGTCTATTCCTGCATAGGAAGGTGCAACAGTTGCAATCTCTGCCATAATATCGGCCGGGCTCTTGTAGCGCCTGTAATAGCCTAACTTTTTCATCAGTTCGTATAGTATTACCCAGTCAGCTTTTGCTTTCCCCGGAGCCTCAACAGCCTTTCTTACCCTCTGCACTCTTCTTTCGGTATTGGAGAAGGTACCGTCCTTTTCAGCAAATGCTGCTGCCGGAAGTATTACATCTGCGAAGGCTGCCGTCTCTGTCATGAATATATCCTGCACTACCACGAAGTCCGTATGTTCCAGAGCGTGCTTCACGTGATTGATGTCCGGATCGGAGACCATCGGGTTTTCTCCCATAATGTACAGGAATTTAATATCGCCTCTTCCCGCTGCATCCATCATTTCAGGTATTGTCAGGCCGTTATTCGGTGAAAGTTCAACTCCCCAGGCTTTTTCGAACTTTTCTCTTACTTCCGGTTTTGTGACCGGCTGATATGCAGGATATGATACCGGCAATGCGCCCATATCACAAGCACCCTGAACATTGTTCTGCCCTCTTAAAGGATTTACACCAACGGAATCCTTGCCGAAATTACCGCAAAGCAGAGCAAGGTTGGCAGTTGACATTACATTATTGGTTCCGGTGGTATGCTGTGTTATGCCCATGCAGTATACTATGCTTGCTTTGTCAGCCTTTGCATACAGCCTGGCTGCCTTTCTGATGTCCTCCGCATCGACACCGCATATTGAAGCTGCCTTCTCGGGGGTGTAGTTCTTTACTACCTTTTCCATCTCTTCGAAGTTTTCTGTTCTCTCGGCTATGAATTCCTTATCCTGCAGGCCTTCTTCAAGTATTACATTCATCATGCCGTTCATAAGAGCGATATTTGTTCCCGGTTTTATCTGCAAGTATACATCTGCATCCTTTGCAAGTTCTATATCTCTTGGATCGGCAACAACTATTCTTGCTCCCTTTCTCTTGGCCTGCCTTATCTTAGCTCCTATAACAGGATGGTTTTCTGTAGTATTTGAACCTATTACAAATATAGTATCCGCATCAATTATTTCATTGATACTGTTTGTCATAGCTCCGCTTCCTAATGTGGCTGCAAGACCTGCAACCGTCGGAGCATGTCAGAGACGGGCACAGTGGTCAACGTTATTTGTGCCGATCACCGCCCTGAATAGTTTTTGGAATAAATAATTTTCCTCATTTGTACATCTTGCAGACGAGAAGCCTCCCAATGAATTGGGGCCGTATTTTTCTTTTGTTTCCAGCATCTTTTCTGCTATAAGATGATATGCCTCGTCCCAAGTTGCTTCTACCAGTTCTCCGTTCTTCCTGATATATGGAGTCTTGAGCCTGTCCGGATGATCAATGAATCTGTATCCGAATTTTCCCTTTACACAAAGAAGTCCGTTATTCGGATCAACATTAACCGGTTCCACACCTACCACCTTGTTGCCCTTGACTAAAAGCTCCATCTGGCAGCCTACGCCGCAGTACGGGCAGGTAGTTTTCACCTTTCTTAGCTCCCATGCTCTAAACTTTTCCGGATGCTTGGGCATCAATGCTCCAACCGGGCAAACGGATACGCAGTTGCCGCAGGATACACAGGCTGACTGCTCAAAATCTCTATCATAGGGAATTCCCACATGAGTATCAAAGCCTCTTTCATTGTAGTTAATTGCCCCTGTGCATTGCAGTTCATTATCTACCCTGATGCATTTGCCGCACATAATACATTTGTTCCTGTCTAATGTGAAGAAGGGGTTACTGTCATCAATGGGATAGTTCTTTTTCTCCCCGTTATATCCTCCTTCTTTTACATCATATTCATAGCAATAATCCTGAAGCTTGCAGTTTCCTGACTTTTCGCAAGTAAGGCAATCAAGGGGATGATTCTCAATCATAAGCTTTAATGTCTCTTTTCGTGCTTCAATTACGCTAGGTGAGTGAGTCTCCACTATCATTCCCTCTGCGACAGGTACAGTACAGGCAGTCTGAAGAGCCTTGGCACCCTTTACTTCAACAACGCAGATACGGCAGGCACCATGTCCTATAAGGCGCTTATCGTAGCAAAATGTAGGTATTTCAATACCCAGGCTTTCTGCTGCTTGAAGTATGGTGGTGTTATTCTCAACCTGTACAGGCTTTCCGTTAATAGTTAAGTTCACCATATAAACCACCCTTTACATTATATTTAAAATATGTTTAAATCTTCCCGAGTATCTTATCAAGGCCCAGTACTTCAGCCCAGGTCGCTTCTACGAATTCCCCGTCCTTCTTTACCAAAGGAGTTTTGGGATTATCGTTATAAGTCAGGTCAACGGTCAACCTGCCCTTCAGGCATAACGGCCTGCCTTCACCGGCTGCTAATGCCCTGACAGCTACAACCTTGCCATTCTTTTTAAGCAGCTGGAAATCACAGCCATGTTCACAAACCGCACACTTGACATCTTCCTTCTGCAGTTCCCATGACCTGGCAATATTCATTGTTCTGCTGTCTATAAGCGCTCCGACCGGGCAAACGCTTATACACCTTGCACAGGATACACAATTGGATTCACCCATTGTTTTGTTATTATCGGCTACTACAGTCGTCTCAAAGCCTCTGTTGCCGAATGCCAGTACCGCCCTCTCGGGAACCTTTGCACACATGCTGACACACCTGCCGCAAAGGATGCACTTGTTGTTGTCTCTGTAGATATATGGGTTGGAAGTGTCGATTCCAAGGTTCTTGCGCTCTCCCTGATGCTCTTCGAATTTTACGTCATATCTGTAAGCATATTCCTGCAGCTTACATTCGCCCGCTTTGTTGCATGTGAGACAGTCGTTGGGATGGTTTGCAAGAATCAGCTTAAGAATTTCTTTTCTTGCCGTTACCACACTCGGGCTCTCAGTCTGGATCTCCATACCTTCCGAAACGGGGAGTACACATGATGCCTGAAGCGTTCTCGCTCCTTTGACCTCAACAACACAGATTCTGCAAGCTCCTACTTCATTAACACCTTTAAGATAACAAAGAGCGGGAATGTCAATGCCGAGCTGGGCAGCAGCTTCCATGATAGTTGTGCCTTCAGGCACTTGTGTGACGGTTCCGTTAATTGTAACATTGAGCATTTTCATTTACTTTCCCCCTATATAATAATAAGTAAATCGTTAATTATTTAGTTTTACATAATGTGTTCGCAAGCTTCCATTAATATAATACATGATTGTTAAATTATCGTCAATTAATAAAAACAAAAAATAGAAGACCTG
>JAGOLK010000009.1:24196-48496 GCA_017994115.1 Clostridia bacterium
TCAATTTTATATAAGCCCTGTGCCCTAAGCTTCTTAACTTCCTCGGTCTTTTCCTTGTCTATCAGTATCGGCTGCCCTCCGCCGTTGATGCATCCGCCTGGGCAAGCCATCACTTCTATAAAATGGTAATCTGCCTTACCGTTCTTGATATTGTCCAGAAGCTTTGCAGCATTCCCCGTACCATGAGCAACCGCAACCTTCACATCAACTCCGTTAATGTTTACTGACGCTTCCTTTATGCCTTCCATGCCTCTTACGGGTATATAATCAATCTTTTTGAGATCCTCTCCGGTCAATATATCCGCAACCGTCCTCAGTGCTGCTTCCATGACTCCCCCTGTAGCTCCGAATATAACAGCCGCTCCCGTTGAATCTCCCAATATGCTGTCATATTCACCATCATCCAGGACAGTAAAATTAATCCTTGCCTGTTTTATCATTTTTGCCAGCTCCCTTGTTGTAAGAACCACATCTACATCCTTCAACCCGCCTACAGCCATTTCTTCCCTGTCTGCTTCAAATTTCTTGGCAGTGCACGGCATAACCGATACAACAAAGATTTTCTTCGGATCTATTCCTGCCTTCTCCGCATAATAGGATTTTGCTACGGCACCCATCATCTGCTGCGGCGACTTGCATGTGGAAAGATTATCGAGAAACTCATGGTAATTATGTTCACAGAACTTTATCCAGCCCGGAGAACAGGATGTTATAAGAGGAAGCTTCCCTCCGTTCTTTATCCTGTTCAGCAGCTCTGTGCCTTCTTCAAGTATTGTAAGGTCTGCGGAAAAATCCGTATCGAACACCCTGTCAAAGCCCAGTCTTTTCAGAGCTGTTATCATCTTGCCTTCAACATTTGTCCCCACCGGCATGCCGAACTCTTCTCCAAGGCCGACTCTGACTGCCGGTGCAGTCTGCACAACAACATGCAAATCAGGATTGCCTAAAGCGCTCCATACTTTTTGTGTATCATCCTTCTCTCTGAGAGCACCTACCGGGCATATTTTTATGCATTGTCCGCAGTTTATGCAGTTTACTTCTGTAAGTGCCTTTCCGTATGGTGTGGCAACTGTCGTCCTTATTCCTCTATTGACAAAATTGATGGCCTCTGTATGCTGTATATCCCTGCATACGGCTATACATCTTCCGCATAATATACATTTATTCTGATCCCTCACTATGGAAGGAGATGCTTCATCAACAGTGTACCTTATCTTTTCCCCTTCGAAGGAAACCTTGTCTATTCCCATTTCATCACAGAGCTTCTGAAGCTCACAGTTCAGATTCCTTGAGCAGGTGAGACATTCCCTCTCATGCCTTGAAAGCATGAGGTCAAGAATTGTTTTTCTGGCGTCCATAACTGCAGGGGAACATGTCCTGACATCCATTCCCTCAGATACCGGCAATACGCATGAAGCCTGAAGCGTTCTCGCCCCTTTTACTTCAACGACACACATCCTGCAGGCTCCAACCTCATTAATCCCTTTGAGATGGCAAAGGGTAGGTATATTGATATCCAGTAACTTTGCAGCTTCAAGTACTGTGCAGTCTTTTGGAACCTGAGCTTTAATACCGTCAATTGTAATATTGACCATTTCCATTGTCTTATACCTCCAATACAATTTTTCCTATGCAATAAAAAAACTCCTTGCCATCTGGCAGGAGTACAACTCGAAAACATGCATGCCCAAATAAGGACACACTTATTTACACTACTCCTTTCCAAATGGGAGGCACTGCCGTTTCCAACAATACCCTATCGGTCCGCACTCCTTAGCCTTGTGCCTTAGGAAGTATGGACTCGGAGAGATGCATATATTAAATTTATGATTTGATTTTCACACAATATATACTACATAATACAAATTGGCTTGTCAAGAGTTTAACATTGTTTGGATTTATTTCCCGCCGCACTCCGATGCTTTGCCTGTCAATATCTCTATCCCATGCTTCAACGCCGGTATTATTGCTTCCAGATTCTCTCTCACACCCTTTGGGCTGCCGGGAAGGTTTATGATAAGGGACTGCTTCCTGATGCCCGCCTGTGCCCTGGAGAGCATTGCCTTCGGGGTAACCTGAAGGCTCTTCGCCCTCATTGCCTCAGGTATTCCCGGTACATACTTTTCAATTACTTCAAGAGTTGCTTCGGGAGTTACATCTCTTTTTGAAAAGCCTGTGCCCCCGGTAGTCAGTATTAAATTCAATCCGAGCATATCGGACATGTCTATGATAGCTTCTTTTATATCCCGCTTTTCATCAGGGACAATAACATATTTTTCTATATGCCCTCCTATCTGCTTCATTATCTCCTCAATAGCAGGGCCTGAAGCATCTGCTCTTTCACCCTTTGAACCTTTATCGCTTACTGTTATGATTCCTACACTGAATTCCTCCAATAGATCCACCTCCTGTACTAGCACTTCGTATTATTGATATCTTCTTTCAGCTTGCCGCTGAAATTAAATTCCCCCGATTTGCCGCCTCTCTTATGTACAAGATGTATATCGCTTATCACCATTAATTTATCAATAGCCTTGCACATATCATATATAGTCAGCGCCGCAACGGATACTGCCGTCAAGGCTTCCATTTCAACTCCCGTAACTCCGACAGTCTTCACAACCGCTTCAATGTCAATTTTGGAATTTTCATAATCAGCCTGAAATTCTATATCTGCACCATAGATGCTGACATTATGGCACATAGGTATTATATCCGGTGTAGATTTGGCTCCCATTATACCGCCTACCTGTGCTACGGATAAGACATCCCCTTTTCTAATCCTTCCCTCTGCAATGGCCTTCAAGGTCTCTCTTTTCATATAGACAGAACCTCTTGCAATTGCCTCTCTTACACTCTCTTCCTTTTCAGACACATCCACCATTTTGGCATAGCCCTTAGCATTTATGTGGGTAAACTCCCCAACACCCTGAACTTCCTTTTTATTTTTTGGGTTCATACTATCACCTCGTTATCTCATATTTTAGCACAAACTCAAGAAATTAACAGGGCTAGTGCAATATTTTATCAAAAAACTTCCAGGTCTATATAATAAATTAACAAGCATGCCAAATAATTAACATTATTTGGACTATATTAATATGTCAATTTTTGATATAATTTGTCATGGATGGCATTTTATCATTATTTTTTCAACTGTATTAAGGAGGACAGCGGGATGTTCAAGATAAGCAGTAAAGGTATAATGTTCAAGGTGCTGGTGATGATATTAACCATATGTATATTGGAGTCTTTACTCCTTACAATAATGTCGGAAAGACTCACCGGCAGCATTTTGGAAAACATGACCATCGAAAACAGCAAAAAAAATGCAGAGCTGTACTCCGAATTCATTGGAAACTGGCTGGGAGAACGTATGCGGGAAATTAATATGTATGCAAATTCTCCCGTTATAAGAACAATGGATTGGAATAACATAGAACCCTATCTGAGGCAGGAAGTCAAAGAGAAGCTTGATGTATATGATCATTTTATGGTTGCGGAATTAAACGGAAATTATAGTACAACTCTTAGAAGAAATGTTGGAAATGTAAGTGACCGTGAGTATTTCAAGCATGTCATGGAAGGCAAAACAGTAGTGTCCAACCCGCTTATCTCCAAATCTACCGGAAAGCCTGCAGCGATTATTGCATCACCTATACTGGACGACAACGGAAAAATTAAAGGGGTTATGGCAGGAGCAGTAAATCTCATCAAGCTTTCAAGGATTATTGAAGATCTCAAATACAACTATCCCAACTCATACTCATATATTGTAGATAAAGAAGGTCTAATCATTGCCCATCCCAGGGAAGAATTAATTCTCCAGCAAAACATTATTAAGGAATCAGATATCATCACTAAAAACGTAGCTCAGGCATCGGCAGAGATACTCACAAACGACCAGGGCTCCAATACATATTCCTTTGAGAATATTGTCAGCATGAATTATTATCATATAATCCCTAATACCGATGGTTGGAAGCTGGTTATCAAAATACCGGTGAACTACTGGCATACCCCGATGAGATATACTTCATCGCGTCTTATACTAATTGGGCTTGCAGGCCTTATAATTGCTTCAATAGTCGGATTCTTCATTGCAAAAAGCATATCAACTCCAATCATAAAGCTTAAAGACGTATTTACAAGGGCTACAGCCGGAGACCTTACAGTAAGGTCGGAAATCAATACTAATGATGAAATCGGAGATGCCGCAAGAAGCTTTAATAAAATGATGGATACCATAAGCAAGCTGACCTATTATGATTCACTTACCCTGCTCCCCAATAAACTGCATTTTGATGCAATTCTGGGCAGGGAGCTTAAGAAATCCGCCCGCAATAATACCATGCTTGCATTAATGATATTTGACATAGACAGGTTTGAAAGCATTAACAATGCTTTGGGCCATGCAGTGGGTGACAAGCTTCTGAAAAGCCTGGCAGAGAAAATCAGCCGTCTTGAAGACAATAACCATGTAGTTGCCCGTATCGGAGAGGATATGTTTGCAGTATTGTTTAAGAATTTTAAAGATAAGGAAGATGTTATAAAGCTGTCGGATGAAATCCGGCATCTTATCAGGCAGCCCTGGGTTATAGATGAACACAGATTTTATATTACTGCCTGCGTAGGAATTGCCTTATATCCAAAAGACGGAGAAAGCGGCGACAGCCTGTTTAAGAATGCATTTTCGGCAATGCAAAAAGCAAAGGTATACGGCCGGGATAATTTTAATTTCTACGAACCTTCAATAAACGAACTACTTCTTGAACAAATGAATCTGGACAGCAGTATGCATCATGCATTGGACAACGGCGAGTTTTCCATATACTATCAACCTCAGATGGATGCACGTACCAATGAGATAGTTGGCTGTGAAGCTCTGTTGAGATGGAATCATCCTGAGCTGGGAATGATCAGCCCCAGTGAATTCATCCCCATCTCTGAGGCTAACGGATTGATAACCCTTATAGGCAGATGGGTTCTCTACACAGCTTGCATGCAGAACAAGCTTTGGCAGGATTCAGGCCTCAAACCAATTTTTGTATCGGTTAATTTATCTCCTGCACAGCTTATACAAGAGAACTTCATCGATATGGTATCCGAAATTCTTGAAGAAACAAAACTTTTGCCGGAATATCTGGAGCTTGAGATTACAGAAAGCGTTGCTGTAAAAAACTACGATTACATAACGGGTATATTGGAAAAGCTTAAGAAAATGGGCATAAGAATAGCTCTTGATGATTTTGGAACGGGATATTCTTCTCTTAATTATCTCAAGAATTTTGCCATCACAACTTTGAAGATAGACCGCAGCTTTATCCATGATATAAATGAAAATCCAAAGAATTCAGCAATTGTATCCAGCATACTTGCAATGGGCAGGAATCTGAAGCTCTGCATAACCGCAGAAGGAATTGAGACTAAAGAGCAATATGAGACTTTGAGAGACAGGGGCTGTGACATCATGCAAGGGTTCTATTTCAGTAAACCCCTTCCCCTGCATGAATTTGAAAAATTAATGAAAAAACCCGGTGATTAAGAGGACAGGGGGACGGGGACAGGGGGACGTTTCGGGGACATGGGGACGTTTCTCCTGTCCCACTGGAAGTGGGACACGCGAAACGTCCCCATGTCCCCGTCATGAGAGGACATGGGGACGTTTCTCCTGTCCCGCTGAAAGCGGGACAAGCGAAACGTCCCCATGTCCTCTATTTCATCTTAGTACATCATATCTCCGCCCATACCGCCGCCTGGCATCATTGGCTTTTCCTTCTCAGGCAGGTCTGCCACCACACCTTCCGTAGTAAGCAGCAATGCTGCAACGGAAGCCGCATTCTGAAGTGCTGATCTTGTAACCTTTGTCGGGTCAACTATTCCGGCCTGAATCATGTCTGTATATTCTTCTTTCAAAACATCGAAACCGATTCCGGGCTTGCTTGCAATAACCTTTTCAATTACCACTGAGCCTTCAAGTCCCGCATTCTCGGCAATCTGTCTGACAGGCTCTTCCAATGCTCTCTTGACTATCCTGATGCCTGTTTTTTCGTCCCCGTCCGCTCCGGCAATCAGTGCATCCACAGCGGGCATTGTATTTGCAAGTGCAGTTCCGCCCCCTGCTACTATACCTTCTTCAACTGCCGCCCTTGTTGCTGCAAGAGCGTCCTCTATTCTGTGCTTTCTTTCCTTAAGCTCTGTCTCTGTAGCAGCACCGACTTTGATTACCGCAACGCCGCCGGAAAGCTTTGCAAGCCTTTCCTGGAGTTTTTCCCTGTCGAAGTCGGAAGTGGTCTCTTCTATCTGTACTTTAAGCTGTTTGATTCTGTCTTTGATTGCCTTTGGATCTCCGGCACCGTCAACAATAATTGTATTTTCTTTCTGAACCTTGACCTGTCTTGCTCTTCCAAGCTGGCTCAGTTTTGTTTCTTTAAGCTCCAAGCCCAGTTCTTCGGATATAACCTGGCCATTTGTGAGTATTGCAATATCTTCCAGCATTGCCTTTCTTCTGTCTCCAAAGCCCGGAGCCTTTACTGCCACACAGGTGAAAGTGCCTCTGAGCTTATTGACAATCAATGTTGACAAGGCCTCTCCCTCAACATCCTCAGCAATTATAAGAAGCTTCTTACCTTGCTGAACTATCTGTTCAAGAATTGGCAGCAGTTCCTGTACGTTTGAAATCTTCTTGTCGGTAATGAGTATATATGGATCGTCCAGTACAGCTTCCATTTTCTCCGTATCGGTAACCATATATAATGAGATGCAGCCTCTGTCAAACTGCATGCCTTCCACCACATCGAGTGTTGTTCCGAAGGTATTGGATTCTTCAACAGTAATAACGCCATCCTTGCCTACCTTTTCCATAGCTTCAGCAATAAGTTCCCCTATTGTCTCATCTGCAGCGGAAATGGAAGCAACCTGTGCAATAGCTTCTTTGCTCTCGATAGGCCTTGAATTCTTTTTAAGCTCTTCTACTGCCGTATCAACCGCTTTGCTGATACCTCTCTTTATTATCATCGGATTTGCGCCTGCTGCAACGTTCTTGAGCCCTTCTCTGATGATTGCCTGCGCAAGAAGTGTAGCTGTAGTAGTACCGTCCCCCGCTACATCATTTGTCTTGGTAGCAACTTCCTTAACAAGCTGTGCTCCCATATTTTCAAAGGGATCTTCCAGCTCTATTTCCTTAGCTATGGTAACACCGTCATTTGTAATAACCGGTGAACCGAATTTCTTATCCAGAACTACATTTCTGCCCTTTGGGCCTAATGTTATTTTTACTGTATTCGCAAGCTGGTTAACACCGCTTTCAAGTGCCCGTCTTGCATCCTCTGCAAATCTTATCTGTTTTGCCATCTATATTCCCTCCTAATTTATTCAATTATTGCCAAAACGTCGCTCTGCCTGATGATCAGATACTCATTGCCATCCATCTTCACTTCTGTTCCGGCATATTTTGAGTATATAACCTTATCTCCTACTTTTAACTCCAGAGGAATTTTCTTGCCGTCCACCATTTCTCCGGAACCTACCGCAAGCACTTCTCCCTGCATCGGTTTTTCCTTTGCAGTGCCCGGAAGCACTATACCACTCTTGGTTGTTTCTTCACTTTCAATGACTTTGATGATGATTCTGTCGCCTAAGGGTTTGATATTCATGCATACTCCTCCTTAAAGTAATTACTTTAAACACTATGTATTTTTATTATTAGCACTCACCTAGACTGAGTGCTAATTACACTTAATATAATAATTAAAGGAAATTATATTATCAAACTCCCAAATAAGCCAAAAACAGCAAATAATGATAATATCCCTTCAATGTCTTATATTATTTCAACATTACGCCGTATTTATACCATTTTCTTAATATTTCAAGGCATAGGAACCCATCGCATCCCGTATCTCCAGCCCCGTGACTTTTTACTTCATAAATAGCATCAGTATTATCGGAAGGAATATCGCCGGCAGCATATTGCCGACTTTCAGCTTCCTTATTTCCAGTAAATTTATGCCCATTCCTACAAGCAGGACTCCTCCTACGGCTGTCATTTCAGTAATTACCGCTTCACTGAGGTATGGGGCAACGGATGACGCAAGCAAAGCTATGGAGCCCTGATACACCAAAACGGGCAGGGACGACAGTACAACCCCTATTCCAAGAGTTGATGCAAAAACAACAGATATCGTTCCGTCCAATATAGACTTCATCAGCAGTATCTTGTGATCATTCATTAATCCGCTCTGCAGCGATCCCATAATTGACATGGTACCCACGCAGAATAGAAGGCTGGCAGTTACAAAGCCTTTTGAAAAGCTTCCTTCTCCGGAATTAAGCTTGTCCTGAACATAATCGCCTAAATCGTTCATTCTCTTTTCTATATCGATCCATTCTCCGATTACTGATCCGATAACGAGGCTGAATACTACAACCAATGCATTTTGAGAATCAACCGCAAACATCATGCCGAGTACCAGCGTAAAAAGCCCCAGAACCGTCATTATTATATTACTGAAACGCTCAGATATTCCTTTCCTGAAAAAGCTTCCCGCAATACCGCCTATAATTATTGCTCCCGCATTTGCAATAGTGCCTAACAAAATCAATATACGACCCTCCCATTGTACTAATTGCTCTTATCCGGATTGATTTTTTGCAGCCTCGCATAATAAAAAAGGTACTCCTGTGCAAAGCCTGCCAAATCCCCGAACTTCTCCTCCGCAAAGTTCCGGATTTCCTTCATTTTGACGTCCCTTCCCAGGAAGAAGTACTCGGTAACCCTTTTAACCCATACATCCACAGGATAGGCTTCATATTTCTGCATGGAAAAAAGCATTATGCAGTCCGCTACCTTGGGGCCCACCCCCGGAATCTTCATAAGCTCCTCCCTGGCTTTATGGATATCCATGGAAGAAATCTCCTCCAGCCTTATATCCCCCATATTTACCATTCTTACAGCCTGATATATGTATTTGCATCTGAAGCCTGCCCTGCACAGGGATAATTCCTCCATACCCGCCTCCTGCAGCTCTGAAGGGGTTGGGAAGGCATAATAAACCCTTCCTTTATACTGAACCTTCCTGCCGTACATTTCAGACAGCAGGCCGACGCTTCTTGATATCATCGGTATGCTGTTGTTCGCAGATATGATATATGAAATCAGGAGCTCCCAAGGCTCCTGCTTCAGTATCCTTATACCTTTTCCGTGCTTTATAGCCATATCAAGCACAGGATCCTTTGCCAGCTCTTTTTTTATTGCACCATAATCCCTTCCCAAATCAAAATAGTCAAACCAGATTTCCTGAAAATCCTTAAGATTCGTATTGTCAAGAATCACGATTCCCTTTTCATAATCGGATCTGACATTAAGAACCTTGCCGAAGGCAATTCCGGTATAGCTTCCGTCCTCTTCCTTTGTCCAGCGGAAGCATTGTCCGCATTCAAATATGTGCCCGGCATCGAAGTCTTTTACATCTTCAAGTATCAGGCCATTCTCAACCTCAGTAATCTTCATAGCCAATTCTCCTCATTCCCGTTCCGCGTCCCCGCAGCCCTGCCCATGTCACTCTAAGTGTAAGCGAAGAATCTTAAGACTCTTCGCTGCGTTCAAAGCCTTTCCTAATCCGGCGTCCGGCATCTGGCATCCTGCGTCTGTTACGTCGTTATAGCCTTCACTGTTACGTTTATGCTTAATACATTTATACCTGTCATGTATTCTATTTCTTCCACCAGTTTTTTCTGAAGCTCCACAATCATAAGGTCAATTCTTGTAATCAGCTTTATGGATAAATCAAGGTCAATGATTATCCCATCCGGCTTGTTCTCTATTCTGACTCTCATTATCTTGTTTATCCTCTCCACCTTTGATACACATATGCTGATTATCTGAACAAGTGCGGCTTTAGAAAGCTCATATTTACCCAAATAACTGAAGGTAGGCCTGATAATCGTCTTTTCGACCATCCCGGAAAACCTGCCCCTCTTGCTGAATATCTTAAGGGAATCAATAAAATAACCTGAAAAGTCCTTTTTAACCTCGAAGGTAGGCACCGGAATTACGTGTTTACCGTCCTCCCTGCGTGATTTTTGGGCCAGCTCTATTTCCTTTTCCGTGGATACATCTTCTATATACAGTATCTCATGCAGTTCGGGAAGCTCCAGCACCTGGCATATTTCCCTGATCATTTTAAGGGATGTACCTAGTATAAGAAGTTTTTCCGGGTTTATCTCTTTTAAAGCATTCTTAACATTTTCCCTATGTTCAGGGTCATTGAAAAGCGCTCTTCTAACCGATGCTATGCGGGTCCTTTCCCTTTTTGCCGATTGGCCTGCTATAACCCTCGTACCGCCTATCAGCAATCCATCGTCTAATATATATCCTATGTCCCTGTCTTTTGCAACTATAAATGCCTTGTAGCTTTTCCCGGTGCCGCTTTGACCAACAAGTGCATAAACTTCCACGGCCACACCCCCAACACTTTTAGAATGGTTTTTCATATAAGTATTATTCTATCATATTTAGAAGAATTTAAAACAAAAAACCCGCAAATATAATAATACACATTTGCGAGCTTTTAGGCGTTCAATCTGCAAATTCACTAAACCTGCACCAGATTAAGGCATATATCTTGCATAACTGTACATTTCTACTTTTTCTTCTTCTTAAGATCCTCCCGCTCTTTGAGCAGATATGATATTGTAAACAAGCTTTCGCTTAAGTGAACATTCTCAATTATGACGTCACTGTTTAGCTTAAGGTCGACAGGAGCAAAATTCCATATCCCCTTTATACCACAATTCACCAGTGTATCTGCTATCTTCTGCGTTCCTTCCTTGGGTGTGCATAGAATAGCTATCTCTATTTCATTTTCTTTAATGAAGTCTTCTACCTCATCAATGGGCAGAACTTTGTGACCTTTTACATCATCCCCTATTTTTTTGGGGCTATTGTCAAACATACCATACAAAATGAAGCCGCTTTCTTCAAAGTATGTGTAATTTGCTATAGCTCTTCCTACATTACCTGCGCCTATTATAATAGTTCTGTATGTTCTGCTCAGTCCAAGTATATTTCCAAGCTCATTATACAATTCTTCCACATTGTAGCCATATCCCTGCTGTCCGAAGCCTCCAAAGCAATTCAGGTCCTGTCTTATCTGGGAAGCGGTAAAACCTGTTATCCTGCTAAGCTCCTGCGATGATACTCTCCGTATGTCATGGTGCAATAAATCTCCTAGATACCTATGATACTTGGGAAGACGTCTGACCACTGCCATGGATATGTTGCTGAATCTCTCCATACTATCTACCCCTAACTCTTAAAATTGAATCAACTATATGGCAAAAAGTTGATAAATAGATTATATTTTATTGTTTACTTAATAGTTTTGTAAATTTATTTTATTATATACTAATATTGTTGTCAAGAAATTACAGATATTACCACATTCTTGAATAATATTGAACTATGTACAAATCCTGTTCACTTCTGATAGAATAATTATTGTGCTATGGATATATCACCGGCGGAGGTTGTTTTATGATAATTCTTTCTTGTAAAAATATAAATAAAAGCTATGGAATAGACGTTATTCTTGAAGATGTTACCTTTACAGTGCAAGAAAATGAAAAAGTCGGCATCGTAGGCGTAAATGGATCAGGAAAGTCAACCCTTCTCAAGATTATTGCCGGCGACATCGAAATGGAATCCGGGGAAATATTCATCGGCAGGAATACCAGCATCGGATACATGTCCCAGGATTTCAGCTTTGAATCCAATAGCACAGTATATGATGAACTGCTGACTGTTTTTGCCCGGCTTATTCAAATGGAAAAGGACCTTCACTCCCTGGAACTCAGAATCAGCGGCCTGGGAAGCTCCGCTGACAAGGAAATTGCAGAGTCCCTGCTTAAGTCCTATGCAGATTTGCAGGAAGAATACAAAAACAGCAACGGTTTTGGCTATAAAAGCCAAATAAAGGGTGTGCTTAAAGGGCTGGGCTTTTCGGAGGAGGATTACGGCAAGCCTGTTTCCTTACTCAGCGGAGGGCAGAAAACAAGGATTGCCCTGGGTAAGATACTACTGCAGAATTTTAATATACTGCTTTTGGACGAACCGACCAATTATCTTGATATAGAGTCTGTGGAGTGGCTGGAGGAATACCTTAAGAACCTTAAATGTACGGCGCTTATAGTATCCCACGACCGCTACTTCCTGGACATGGTGACTGACAGAACCTTTGAAATCGAAAACAAAACCCTTAAAGAATATGACGGCAATTACTCCAAATTCATTGAGAGAAAGCAGCAGCTCAGAGAGATGCAGTTAAAGGATTATGCCGAGCAGCAAAAGGAAATCGCCCGTCAGGAAGCAATAATAGCAAGATTCAGGCAATATAACAGGGAGAAGAGCATAAGGCAGGCGGAAAGCAGGGAAAAAGCCCTCAGCCGTATTGAAAGAATTGAGAAGCCCGATGCCTCTGTAAAAAATATCGGGCTCAAATTTGAACCGTCTCTTAGAAGCGGAAATGATGTCCTTGCTGTGGAAGACCTGGAGAAATCCTTTGATGTACTGCTCTTCAAGAATGTAAGCTTTGATATTAAACGGGGCGAAAAGGCCGCGCTGCTGGGCCCTAACGGAATTGGCAAAACTACCATCCTTAAGATAATAACAGGCGCATTAAAGGCGGATTCCGGCCATGTTAGACTTGGGACCAATGTTATTGCAGGCTTCTATGACCAGGAGCAGGAAAGCCTGAATTACAATAATACGGTAATTGATGAGATATGGGATGAATACCCTCATATGAACCAGACAGAACTGCGTACAAAACTGGCTGCATTCCTGTTCCAGGGAGAGGATGTATTCAAGGAAATCAGCAGGCTCAGCGGCGGTGAAAGAAGCAGGGTTGCCCTTTTGAAGCTTATGCTGTCCAAAACCAATTTCCTGCTTATGGATGAGCCTACCAACCATTTGGACATTTTATCAAAGGAAGTACTGGAAAATGCGCTGATGAACTACTCAGGGACAGTGCTGCTTGTTTCCCATGACAGGTATTTTCTGAACAAGGTTGCCACCAGGATTATTGAATTGAGGCAGGAGGGCTGCTTGCAGTACAACGGCAACTACTCCTATTACTTATTTAAGAAGAAACAAATGGAAGCCGGCACAGCCTGCCGGGAGGCGGAGGATTCCGAGACAGCCACAGTCAATAAGAATGATTGGCTGAAGCAGAAGGAAGAAAAATCAAATCTGCGAAGGCAGCAGAAGAGGCTTGAGACTGTTGAAACAGAAATTGAGCAATCCGAAAAACGAATAGCGGAGATCGATGATTTGATGAAGCTTCCGGAAGTATTCGCAAATCATATAAAATGCCAGGAGCTGCATGATGAACAGGAGATGCTTAAGAAGAAGCTTGATTCCCTGTATGAAGAATGGAGCGAACTCAGCGAATAAAAAAAATGCGACTATGCCGCATTTTTTCTATAGATTATCTATTATCGCTTTCACCATTTCATTGGTAGTGGAGGTACCGCCCAGGTCGGGGGTTACATATCTGCCCTCTTCCAGTACCTTTGCCACAGATTTGTATATCCTGTCTGATGCTGCTCTTTCCCCGAGCCGTTTAAGCATCATGGCTCCGCACAAAATACAAGCCGTGGGATTGGCAATTCCTTTGCCCACCAGATCAGGGGCCGTTCCGTGGGTTGCCTCATATACAGCAGATTCTGCGCCTATATTGGCCCCGGCCACTACCCCAAGCCCGCCTACGAGTCCCGCACAAAGCTCGGATACCAGGTCTCCGTATAAATTGGGCAGAACAATTATATCAAACTCCTCAGGATGTATAACAAGCTGCATGCATAGGTTTCCTGCTTCCATTTCGTTATATTCGATATCAGGGTATTTGCTTGCTATATGCCTTACACTGGAAAGGAAAAGCCCGTCTGTAAGCTGCATTATGTTTGCCTTATGTACGCTGGTAACCTTCTTCCTCTTTTCCTTTACCGCATAGTTGAAGGCAAAGGAAGCTATACGTTCCGATGCATGCCTGGTAATAAGCTTGATGCTTTCAGCCGCATCAGTGCCTATCATGTGTTCAAATCCCATATATACATCCTCGGTATTTTCTCTGAAGACCACAATATCAACATTTTCATACCTGGATTTTACTCCCTCAAAAGACTTTATTGGCCTGATGTTGGCGTACAGGTTAAGCTGCTGCCTGAGACTTACGTTTACACTTCTGAAGCCTCCGCCTATTTGTGTCATAACCGGGCCCTTCAAAGCCATCTTGTTGTCCTCAATTGACCTTACCGTATCCTCAGGCAATGGATTCCCATACTTCTCCAATGCAATCTGCCCTATGTACTTCGTTTCCCATTGTATATCAACTCCTGCCGCTTCAATAACCCTGACTGCCGCATTGGTTACCTCAGGCCCTATTCCGTCTCCCGGGATAAGTGTAGCTCTATACATTATCTTCGCCTCCGTATTTAATCCAGATTTAATATCATTCTATATCACTTCTGTCTTTATGCCAAGACCCTCTTCTATTTCTTTGAAATGCCTCCCCAGCAGATCCCTGCCCGATGCGTCAAACATTATCCCGGGCAGCAGCAGCACCTGCGGCAGCTGCTCTGTTTCGTTCATATGAGCTTCAATATCACTGAGAGTAAGAAGGCCGGCACACATTATATTCCCGCCGAAATACCTGTTCCTGACTGCTTCAATACTCAGATCCTGCCTTTGAGGAATACAGCCCGTCAATAAATCAAAGGCCAATTCCGAAGTCAGGATAAGGCAGCGGGCCCCTTTATTCCTTAATATTCCTTTTTCTATTCCCTTTATTGTATCAGGATGAATGTCATAATTAAAAACCAACCCTGAGGGGGCCTTTGCCCTCTTGTCTATAACTATATGCACGGGTTCTCCGTTCCTCAGCACCTCAAGCTCAGGAGACCCTGCTTTGAATATCCGCCAAAATGCGTCCACTCTTGATAATGCCTTTCTGCCGTTTATTCGCAGTATCCTGTCACCCTTTATCATCCCCGAGTCCCATGCCGGTGAGTTCCGCAGCACCCCGAGAACTTCAGCGTGAGTGTCCTTAATTCCGGAAGGTTCAATGATAACAGGCACATCCACACTGCTTTCCGGATCGGCAATAAACTCCTGCAGGCTGCTCATGATATCCTCCGGAGGCAAAACACCCTTTGTGAACCTTGTGAAGCCGGGCATAAAAACCCTTATGGCTGATGCACCGTTTCTGCCAAGAAATAAAATCGTTTCCCTCATATCTTCCCATCCGACCAGATGGGGCATAGCGACTATACTGCCGCTGAAGCTTATATCGTAATCCTTAAGCTTCCTTACTGCAGCAACTGCTGAAATATGTGCTTTCCCTCTGTAAAGCTTTTCTCTTCCCTGAGCACTGCTGCTGTTCAGCGAAATATTCAGCTCAATGCCTCCTATGCGCTTAAGCCCGGTTAATATTGCTTCATTCAGGTGTATTCCGCTGGTAGTAACCTGTATGGCCGTTTCGCGATACTTAAGTCTGATGCTTTGCAGTATCTCAATAATATCTTCCCGAAGGAAGGGCTCTCCTTCGCATATACGGGTAGCTGATTCCCCTATGACAATCTTGCCTGATTCATCCAGAAACTCTATCAGTATATCAATCTGTTCCCTGCTCAGCTTATCAACATAATATGCATCTACCTCAACGGGATTCTGCAGATGGCTGCAAAAAACACAGGCGGTGCTGCAATTGGAGGTCAGCACCAGTATATTGTCCTTGCTTGCGGCTTCCAGCAATAAATTAAAGGGAGCCGGTTTCATAATACCCACCCCCTTTTATTCCAATGACAGATTCGGCATTGCGTTAAGCGTAAAATCGGATCTTGAACCGTTTATATATCTGTAATAAGCAGCACAGCCAATCATTGCCGCATTATCCGTGCATAGTACGGGTGAAGGGTAAATCACCTTTATTCCTGCCTGTTCTCCTCTTTGCTTCAGCAGCTCCCTGAGCCTGCTGTTTGAAGCGACGCCCCCCGCCAGCACGGCATATTCTGATTTCTTATCCAGTGCGGCCTTTATGAGCTTGGCAGACAATACATCCGTAACAGCCTCCTGAAAGCTTGCTGCAACATCCGCCGGATTTACTTCTTCATTTTTCATTCTTTTTGAGTTCAAGTAATTCAACACGGCAGACTTCAAACCGCTGAAGCTGAAATCATAGCTTCCCTCTTCCAAAAAGGCTCTTGGAAAATCAATGGCTTCACGGTTGCCGGAAGCAGCAAGCTTATCCAGCAGCGGCCCCCCGGGATAACCGAGCCCCAGGGCCCGGGCTATTTTGTCGAAGGCTTCGCCGGCAGCGTCATCCCGCGTCCTGCCCAAAACTTCATAACTTGTATACCCTACAACATTCACAATATGGCTGTGCCCTCCCGATGCTACAAGACAGGTGAAAGGAGGTTCCAGCTCATTATGCTCTATATAGCTGGCAGCTATATGCCCTTCTATGTGGTTCACCCCTATAAAAGGAAGGCTGCTGCTGAAAGCAATGGCTTTGGCTGTAGTAAGCCCGATAAGCAGGGCTCCTACTAGGCCCGGCCCGCAGGTTGCCGCAATCGCATCCAAATCCTTCAATGCCGCTCCTGCCGACAGCAATGCTTCATCTATAACCGGACTGATGTTCTCCAGATGCTTCCTGGATGCAACCTCCGGAACCACTCCTCCGAACCTCTTGTGTATGTCTATCTGGCTGGATATGATGTTTGACAGGACCTCCCGCCCATTTCTTACAACGGCAGCGGAAGTCTCATCACATGAGGTCTCAATAGCCAGTATCAATATATCCTTGTTCATTATGCGGCACTCCTTGCTCCTATTCTACAGTCAAAGTAGTAATATTCAAATCAGCATATATTTCCAAGCTCCTCACAGCATTTCCGTAGTTTTTTGAAATGTATTCCTTTTCGGAGCGGCTTAGTATTCTGTCATTATTTATATTTATCGAAGATATCTCGTAATTATCTATCACAATGCGAATATCAGCATCTTCAGGCAGCCTGAGCTTTACCGAAGAAGCATTTGCATCTATCCTGACCTCTCCGTCTTTCTGGTTGAATCCCGTCAAATCAATATTCAGCTTGGATGCATCAGCATCAATTTCCATAACATCAAAACCCAGGTTTCCCGCTCCGTAAATGTCCGCGCTGCTTGCGTCCGCATTTATCCTGAATTTGTCTGCGGGCACCTTGTTTTGTTCATCAAAATACATTCTTGCTGATGAGGCATTCAATTCAGCATCAATACTGTTTACCTGCATACGGCTCATATCCAGCCTGATATCTGAAGCATCAGCCTTTACCTCAACCTCCAGGGGCAGTTTATCCGTGACCTTTACATCCCAATTATTCACAGCCTTTCCAAAGCTGTACCCTTCCAACCTGTTTCTGATTCTGATCTCATCTTCATCTACCTTTAACTCAGGTTTTAATGCTTTTGAACTGTATGAGAATTTCACGTCGACAAGGCTTTCATCGGTACTATCCAATACCGCCTTTGCCATATCCATATCCAGGTTCAGTTCCATAGGCTTTCCCGTCTTGTACTTGTCGCTCATTTCCACGGTTTCCCTGTGCTCCTTCAATGTACCGGCAACCATGCCTCCTGCATTATCAAATTCAAATACGCAGGCTGCAAGCAATACCATTACTGCCGCAGCCAGCGCAGCTAAAAGCACCCTTCTATACATTTGGGACCTGCCTTCCGGCTGTTGGGGCTCCAAGCCTGGTATCAAAAGCAACACCTATGGCATAAGCAACCAAAGCAATGTAAGCCAGCCATCCCAATATGGGTATTATTTTCAAAACATACACAAGCAATACTCCTACCATAAGATTGATGAACAGTGCATTATTTCCTTCCCTTTGACCGGTAAGCCTGTGGCCTATGGCAACTTCAACAGCTACCATGCCTATAAAGGCAACCAGTAAAAATGCTATGAATATGAATGGTATGAAAATTATTCCTATCAGGGTTATCGCCAATAGTATCGAAAGTATAATGGATGCAGGTATAAACAACATCATAATCACAAATCCTAAGGCAAATCTCCTGCCCGGCCTTGATCTGCTTTCTTCCGACATCAGCCTTACCCTGTCCGGGGCAATAAGTATTGCAAGGCAGGAAAACGCATATATTGCTACCAGGCCGATCATATCTCCGTAGGATACCCTGGGAATCAAACCATCATGCTTCCTTACAATAAAAGGCACATTGATATCCACTATCTCGCCTCTTATAACCCCGGTGGGGGATTTATCCACTCCTCCCAGTATTCCGACTGCATCTCCGTTTATTATACCGCCGTCCTTTACGGATATCTCCCCGAAGACTGCAACAACATCCCCTTCTATATCCCCCGAGACTGACATATCTCCGAATATTGTCACCGCATCTCCCGTCAAATCTCCATTAACAGCCACATCCCCGAATAATGAAACTACATCTCCGTTAACAGTAACTCCCGCAGGAATCTCTATATCATTAAATATCGCTACTTTATCCTTATTGTCCACATTGATATCAAAGGCGCAAAGCATTACCGCCATTAGCATCAAACATGCCAACAATGCTGCTCTCTTTTTCACTTTCATATAAATACCTCCTAATTCTCTTGCAGTTTACGCCTATATGCCAAAAACACATTGATAGCCATAAATGCCAGTACTATCAAAGTAACACTCGTTATATAGTCCCTAAGCAGGACATTTCTCATAACAAGAATCTTCCCCAGCAGCATTGAAGCCGTAACAACTACCTCTCTCAGGATGCCGGAAACCACGTTGAAACCATATATAAGAACGTTATTGGCGGCAATAATGATTCCGCTTTCTCTTATCAAGGGCATTATTACATATGCCGCCATATTCCATCCGAATACCATGAGCCCAAGTACCGAGAGCAGCCAGAAAGCAACTATTTTATGATTCGCTGAGTATGCTCTCCTGCTTAAAATTCCTTCCATTACTCTGGACTCAAACCCGGCAGGCACTTCTATTTCAGGAAGCTCCTCCAAAGTATCAATGGCATTCCTGAGTATCCCAAATTCTTCAGCACAGCGGTTGCATTTCTCGTTATGCTTTATTATCATTTCCCGCTCCAGTTCACTGATATTGCCGTCGAAATACTTCATGACCAAATTATTTATTTCCTGGCACTGCATACTTTTCACGCTCCTTTTCCCTGCTGATTAATTCTTCCTTAAGCATTTGCCGGGCTCTGTAAAGCCTGTTTTTAACTATGGTAAGGGATTCACCCGTAATATCCATTATTTCCTGATAGGATAGATTCCTGTGATGGAATAGTATCAGAAATTCCCTATATTTATCCGGCAGTTTCATTATGGCATCCTGCACCAGCTTTTGATTCTCTTTCCTTATGTATTCCTCTTCCGGGGTATCTTTTCCGTCCTTGATTTCAAAGACATCATCTATGGGAACCGTTTCTGCTTTTCTTTTCCTTAAGCTGTCTAAACAAAGATTTGTTGTAACCTTTAATGCCCAGGTTATGAATTTGTATTCCGGATTGTATTTGGACAAGGAATTATACATCCTGATAAATGCCTCCTGAGATACATCCTCGGCTTCTTCCCTGTTTCCCATCATCCTGAAAGCTGTGTTGTATATGGCTCTCTTGTATCTCTCTATGAGCACCTCGAAAGCATTTACATCTCCGGCCAGGCATTGGTTCACTATTTCAATGTCAGAGGCAATCAAACTCATCCCACCCCGCGTCTCGTGTCCCGTGTCTCGTGTCTCGCATCTCTAATATATATACGCACTTGAAAAAAAATTGTCTGAAATAACTTGATTGTGCTTATGCCAATTCATTCCACATTATTACCGCATCTTCACCGGTATCCGCATAATAACCCTTTCTTATTCCGCTGTCCTTAAAGCCCAGCTTTTTATAAAGCTTCCGTGCGGCATCATTTGAAGCTCTTACCTCCAATGTAATATGCTCCGCCTTGTTTTCCTTTGCCGTCCGCAGCATCTCCTTTACAAGCTTTTCCCCTATTTTGCGCTCCCTGAATTCCGGATGCACTGCAATATTTGTTATATGTGCCTCATCCAGTATAATCCACATTCCTCCATAGGCTGCAACCTTGCCGTTCACTTTGGCCACTATATACCTGGCAAGTTTGTTCTTCAAAAGCTCTGATTCAAAGGATTCCCTGGACCACGGAGAAGCAAAGCTCAGGTTCTCTATTTCAACAACCTGGTCAATATCATCCAGGCTCATGCTTTGAAATTCTGCTTTGTTCTTTTTCTCATATTCCGCTTCCGCCTGGGATTTCCTGATATAGGTAAGCCTGAAAGAATTGTAGGTATCAAAGGAACCCTTATTATACATTTCCAAAGCCATCCTTGCGCAGGAGGAAGCTCTTGGCAGCAAGCTGCCTGCGGGTGCCGCATTATACCCTTCCAGGCCTTTTTTCAAGTTTTCTTCAAAAATTACGGCGCCATCCCCAAGGAAGGTTGTGGGTACAGCCTTACTCTTCACCAGCTCTATCAAATCCTCTATCGGTATTACCCCAAGATCCTCCAGTTTTGTCAGCCTGCCGGAATTATACGAGTACAAGCTGCTGTATACCATCCCCCTTTGGGCATCCAGCATCGGGCAAACCAGGCCTGTACAATTGTAAAGGTTGCAGGCCAGTGCATCAAGAGTCGGAACTCCGACAACAGGCTTATCGAAGGATTGAGCCATAGCCTTTATAATTGACGCTCCTATGCGCAGCCCCGTAAAAGAACCGGGCCCGGCAGAGCAGGCGTATATATCTATTTCAGCAGGCTTGATTCCGGATTTGTTGAACAACTCCTCTATAATGCCCATTATCTTCCGGGAGTGGGCTCTGCTGATGTTTAATATGTATTCGGATATCAGTCTGTCATCTTCCATTATTGCCGCTGTTGCGGCGGAAGTGGACGTATCAACAGCCAGTATTTTCATTGGATTCCATTCCTTTCACAATAGCCTCATATGCTTCTCCGGCCGGCTCCATTATTATTTCGCGGGAATTGTCTCCCTTTGTATTCAATATTGTAATCCAAAGCCTATCTTCCGGGATTATATCACTTACCATATCCGCCCATTCCAGCACAACAACTCCGTCACCGAAGAAATATTCCTCATAGCCTAATTCGTACATTTCTTCAACATCATTAAGCCTGTATACGTCAAAGTGGTATAAAGGCACTCTGCCTTCATATTCATTAATGATGGTATAGGTGGGGCTGGTAACATAATCCTTGACTTCCAGTCCTCTTGCTATACCTTGGGTAAAAGCAGTCTTCCCTGCTCCAAGGTCTCCCGAGAGGCACACAATATCCCCGGGGCTCAGAAGCCTTCCCAGCCCTTCGCCGATTTTGGCAGTTTCTTCAGCGCTCTCAGTATGAAATTTCAGCATTGATATACCTCCGTCGCGATTGCTATTGATATTATACTCTGTTTGAATATAAATGTATACATCGGCTAATTCAAGCCCTTCATGCTGAGGCTTATCCTGTTCCTGTCAAGGTCCACATCCAAAACTTTGACCTTCACTATATCACCTACCTGCACTACATCAAGAGGCCTCCTGACGAACCTGTCAGCCAGTTCTGATATATGTACAAGGCCGTCCTGGTGTACTCCGATATCCACAAAGGCACCGAAGTCAATAACATTCCTTACAGTCCCGGTGAGAATCATACCGGGCTTCAAGTCCTTAATATCCAGTACATCCGACATCAATACAGGCTTCGGCATTTCATCCCTCGGGTCTCTTCCGGGCTTTTTAAGCTCATTGATTATATCCCTTAATGTAGGGACTCCCACACCCAGCTCAGCCGACAGCTCATTAACATCCACTGCTGAAAGCTTATCCACCGCAGCGGATATGTCCCTTCCTGCTTTCTCAAGGAGTTTTCCTGCAACATCGTAGGATTCGGGATGCACCGAAGTGTTATCCAATATATTTTCACTTTCAGGTATCCTCAAAAAGCCTGCCGCCTGCTCAAAAGCCTTTTCCCCGAGCTTTTTCACCTTAAGCAGCTCTCTTCTGCTCCTGAACTTGCCGTTTTCTTCCCTGTAGGATACTATATTCCTCGCAATGGCTGAGTTTATTCCGGATATATGCTGCAGGAGAGACGGTGATGCGGTATTGAGATCCACCCCGACACTGTTCACGCAGTCTTCCACAACCCCATTCAAGGAATCCGACAGCTTCTTTTGTGCAACATCATGCTGATATTGCCCTACCCCGATGGATTTGGGATCTATTTTCACCAATTCGGCCAGGGGGTCCTGCAGCCTCCTTGCTATTGAAATCGCCCCTCTTAAGGATACATTAATGTCCGGGTATTCCTGTGATGCCAGTTCTGATGCCGAATATACCGATGCTCCGGCTTCATTTACTATTACATAGTGCAGGGGCATATTCATTTCCTTGATTAATTCCGCACATATCCTTTCAGACTCCCTTGACGCAGTCCCGTTGCCCAAGGATATTACTTCGACATTATGCTTCCTGATCAGTTTCTCCAGTATTGCCTTGGCTTCCGCAACCTGATTCTGGGGCGGAGTGGGATATACTGTTGCAGTTTCCAGAAGCTTTCCGGTATCATCTACCACTGCTATTTTACAGCCGGTCCTGAAGGCCGGGTCAAATCCCATAACCACTTTCCCTTTAATGGGAGCCTGCAATAGTAGATTTCTTAGGTTGGCGGCAAACACCTTTATCGCCTGTTCCTCCGCTTCCTCGGTGAGAGTATTCCTGATCTCCCTTTCTATGGAGGGGGCAATAAGCCTGCTATATGCATCCTTTATTGTTTCCTCAAGTATATTTTTATACGGAGAGTATTCTTTGATTGTGCTGTTGTTCAGGTAGGTCAATATCCTGTCTGCCGGCGCCTCCGCCTTGACATTCAAAAATTCTTCCTTTTCCCCTCTGTTAATGGCCAGTATCCTGTGGGGGGCAATCTTTTTGACAGGCTCGCTGAAATCATAATACATCTGATACTCTGATTTTTCTTCCTTGGTGCCTTTTACAACAATAGTGCCGTTCCTGAAGGTCAGCTCTCTTATTTCCTTTCTGAATTCCGCATTGTCGGATATTATCTCCGCAATTATATCCAAAGCGCCGTTTATGGCGTCCTGTGCTGTCGAAACGCCAAGCTCGGCATTAACGAATGCCTCTGCAATTTTCTCCAGGGCCTTTGATTGGCGTTCCTGGCTGAATATTATGTCCGCCAAAGGCTCCAGCCCTTTTTCCCTGGCTATGGTTGCCCTTGTCCTCTTCTTTTGCTTATACGGACGGTAGATGTCCTCCACTTCCTGCAATACCTCAGCCTTTTCAATGGAAGCCTTCAGCTCCTCGGTAAGCTTGCCCTGCCCTTCGATAAGCCTTAAGACTTCTTCCTTTCTGTTTTCAAGATTTCTGAGATATGTAAGCCTCTCACCCAACTCTCTCAGTGTTGTGTCGGAAAGTTCTCCCGTAAGTTCCTTCCTGTAACGGGCAATAAAAGGTATGGTATTGCCGTCATCTATTAGTTTTACCGTGTTTTCAACCTGCCAGGGCTTGACCGACAGTTCCTTTGCAAGTTTTGCAATAATGTCCATATATTATTCTCCTTCACTCTGTTGTTTCATCCTTTATATATTAACCGTTTTTGTACGGATATTGCAATAGGCGCCGAGTGTATGATAGTATACAATATGGGTACATATGTATCTTGATTGCATACAGAAAGTGAGGCAATATGTAATGGTAAACAAAAAAATGTTCATAGTTGATTCCAACATACTCCCTAAAGCATATGAGAAGGTTATTGAAGCAAAGCTACTGCTCAGAACCGGAGACGCCGCAACCATCCAGGAAGCATGCCGTATGGCAGGAGTGAGCCGAAGTGCATTTTATAAATATAAGGACAGCGTATTCGACTATACTGCCCAGGAACGGGGGCGTACAGTTACACTTTTCATGATTCTCAAGCATATCCCGGGGGTGCTTTCCGATATCATAAACAAGATAGCCTCCGTCAAGGGAAATATAATAACCATAAATCAGAACATTCCGGTAATGGACTCAGCTTCACTTACGGCATCCATTGATACAAAAATAATGGAAATAAACCCTGAGGAACTGGTAGAGCTGCTTCTATCCTGCAAGGGCTGCAAAAAGGTTGAAATAATAGGAATGGAGTAAAATTATACTCCATTCCCCTGCTTCAAATATGCATTTATGAAAT
>JAGOLK010000058.1 GCA_017994115.1 Clostridia bacterium
TTCTCTGCCTAAAACCACACATCGACCAGCAATTATGCTATATCCAAGGGAAAAGCTCAACCTAAACAAATTGAAAATCTACGAAACATGAAGATATTTAAAGAAAATGAGAGTATATTAAGGGAGGAAATTAAAATGGCATTAAGAGTAGGAATCAACGGTTTTGGAAGGATAGGGAGGCCGGTTTTTAAAATCGCTTTAGAGAAGTTTGGAGACGATGCGGAAATAGTTTTAATAAATGATTTAACTGATACGAAAACGCTGGCACACTTATTGAAATATGACAGCACATACGGCAGATATAACAGAGACGTACAGGCTAAGGAGCATTCATTAGTCGTAGACGGGAAAGAAATTGAGATATGTGCTGAGACAAAACCGGAAAACATCAAGTGGGGTGACTACGGAGTTGACGTGGTTATCGAATCCACAGGCAGATTCACAAGTAAGGAAGCGGCAATGGCTCATGTGGCGGGGGGAGCAAAGAAGGTAATAATATCTGCTCCTGCAAAGAATGAAGACATTACGATAGTAATGGGTGTAAATGAAGACAAGTATGATCCGGAAAAACATGTGGTAATATCAAATGCCTCCTGTACAACCAACTGTTTGGCTCCTGTAGCCAAGGTGCTTCACGAGAACTTTGGAATTGTAAAGGGCTTGATGAATACAATACATTCGTATACAAATGATCAGAGAATACTTGATCTGCCTCACTCAGACCTTAGAAGATCCCGGGCTGCCGCATTGTCAATAATTCCGACAACTACGGGAGCTGCAAAAGCAGTTGCATTGGTGCTTCCGGAGCTTAAAGGCAAGCTTACGGGGCTTTCCATGAGAGTTCCCACTCCTACAGTGTCGGTAGTAGATTTGGTTGTTGACCTGGAAAGGAATGTCACTGTTGAGGAAGTGAATGCTGCTCTCAAGAGAGCGGCGGAAAATGAGCTGAAGGGGATACTTGAGTATTGTGATGAACCTCTTGTATCCATAGATTTCAAGCAGGATCCGCATTCCTCAATAGTTGATGCACTATCTACAATGGTTATTCAGGACAACATGGTAAAGATAATCTCATGGTATGATAATGAGTGGGGCTATTCCAACAGAGTAGTTGACCTGGTAAAATACATTTCAAATAAGTAGAATCGACTAGGAGGATTCTTGTTATGAATAAAAAGTCCATACAGGATATAGACGTAGACGGTAAAAAGGTGCTGGTAAGAGAAGACTTTAATGTGCCCTTAGATGAAAACGGCACTATCACGGATGACAGAAGAATAAGGGAAGCACTTCCGACAATCAGGTATCTGAGGGAGCATAATGCAAAAGTCATATTGATGTCACATCTCGGAAGGCCCAAGGGAAAGTTTAATATGAAATATTCTCTGAAGCCGGTGGCTGAGAGATTGTCCGAGAAGCTTGGAGCCGAAGTAAGGCTCGCCGGTGACGTAATTGGGGATGCAGTACAGGCAATGGCGGAAAGCCTCAAGGAAGGAGAAGTAATGCTGCTTGAAAACGTCAGGTTCTATGAGGAGGAAGAAAAGAACGACAAAGAGTTTTCAAGGAAGCTTGCAGCCTTGGGTGATATATATATAAATGATGCTTTCGGTACTGCACACAGGGCTCATGCCACAACAGCCGGCATTGCAGAATACCTGCCTTCCGCTGCAGGGTTTCTGATAAAAAAGGAGCTGGAGATAATGGGAAAGGCTCTGACTGCACCGGAAAGGCCTTTTGTCGCAATATTAGGCGGAGCAAAGGTATCGGATAAGATCGGCGTAATAGAAAACCTGATGGATAAGGTTGATACCCTTTTGATTGGCGGTGGTATGGCCTATACCTTCTTCGGGGCAATGGGTTATGAAATAGGCAAGTCCATATTTGAAGCCGATAAAGCAGAGCTGGCGGGTGAACTATTAAAAAAAGCGGAAACAAAAGGCGTGAAATTGCTGCTCCCCGTTGATACGGTCGTTGCTTCCGAATTCAGCAATGATGCACCGAAAAAAACTGTGCCGGCTGCTATGATTCCAAAAGATATGATGGGTATGGATATTGGGGAGGATACTAGAAAAATTTTCTCGGAAATTGTTAAGAACGCAAGGACAGTTCTATGGAATGGCCCTATGGGCGTATTTGAAATGCCGAATTTTGCAAAGGGCACCTTTGAATTGGCAAAAGCTATGGCTGAATGTACCGGGACAACAATCATCGGCGGCGGTGACTCGGCTGCGGCTGTTGAACAGCTTGGCTTTGCAGATAAGATGACGCATATATCTACAGGGGGAGGGGCTTCTCTTGAATTTATCGAGGGCAAGGTACTTCCCGGGATAGCGGCAATAGAGAATAAGTAATTTAGGAGGTAATATTATGCGCAGACCGGTTATAGCTGGCAACTGGAAAATGAACAAGACAGTAAACGAAGCAATAAAACTTGTGGAGGAACTCAAACCTCTTGTTAAGGGGGCTGCCGCCGAAGTAGCAGTGTGTCCTGCCTTTGTTTGCCTGAATGATTTGGTAAAGGTTCTGAAGGGAAGCAATATAAGAGTTGGTGCACAAAACATGTACTATAAGGAAAGCGGAGCATATACCGGTGAGATATCTCCTGTATTCTTAAAGGATATAGAGGTTGAATATGTAATATTGGGTCATTCAGAGCGCAGACAGTATTTCAAGGAAGAGGATTCGGAAATTAACAAGAAGGTAATTGCTGCACTGGACCATGGATTAAAGCCTATTCTCTGCGTGGGAGAAACCCTTGAGCAGAGAGAAGCGGGGGTGACCTTCGATGTCATAGCAGCTCAGGTGAAAGGGTGCCTTGAAGGCCTTGAGAACAGAAATACCGATGACTTGATAATAGCCTATGAGCCTGTATGGGCTATAGGAACCGGCAAAACTGCAACCAGTCAGGATGCAAATGAAGTCATTGGATTCATCAGGAAGCAGCTGGCCCTATTGCTGGGGAATGATGCGGCTGACAAAACAAGGATACTATACGGAGGCAGCGTTAAGTCCTCAAACATAAAGGAACTTATGGATATGCCCGAAATAGACGGGGCTCTTGTAGGGGGAGCAAGCTTGGACGCCCAGGAGTTTTCACGGATTGTAAATTTCAATCAGTAATAAATATATAGATTTAAGGAGGGTACTGACTATGACAGTAATTACTGACATATACGCAAGAGAAATAATAGACTCCAGAGGGAATCCAACCGTAGAGGTTGAAGTTGAGTTGGAGGGAGGAGCTTTAGGCAGGGCTGCAGTACCTTCAGGAGCATCCACCGGGGCTTTTGAAGCTGTAGAGCTTAGAGACGGCGATAAGTCAAGATACCTTGGGAAGGGTGTGCTGACTGCAGTAAATAACGTAAATGAAATAATTGCGCCGGAAATAATAGGCATGAATGCATTGGATCAGGTCGCAATAGACCAGGCTCTTATTGAACTGGATGACACTCCCAATAAAGGGAAACTGGGTGCCAACGCCATATTAGGAGTATCACTGGCTGTGGCTCATGCAGCTGCAGAGGCGCTGGGACTTCCGCTTTATCAGTATGTTGGCGGAGTAAATGCCAAGACTCTTCCTGTTCCAATGATGAATATACTAAACGGCGGAAAGCATGCAGACAATAATGTGGATATTCAGGAATTCATGGTTATGCCTGTCGGTGCGGAAAGCTTCAAAGAAGCATTGAGAATGTGTGCTGAGGTTTTTCATAATCTAAAATCCGTGCTTAAAGCCAAGGGCTATAACACGGCTGTAGGAGACGAAGGGGGTTTTGCTCCAAACCTTACTTCCAACGAAGAAGCACTTCAGGTTATCATTGAGGCGATAAAGAAGGCAGGCTATGAGCCCGGCAAGGATCTTTACATAGCAATGGATGCTGCTGCAACCGAGCTTTACAAGGAGGACGGCAGGTATCATCTTGATGGTGAAGGAGTAGTAAAGACTTCTGAAGAAATGGTCGAGTACTATGAAAATCTTGTCAGCAAGTATCCGATAATCTCGCTGGAAGATGGGCTTTCCGAAGAAGACTGGGACGGCTGGAAGCTTCTTACCGAAAGGTTGGGTAAAAAAATACAGTTGGTCGGTGATGACCTGTTTGTAACCAACACGGAGAGACTGAAAAAAGGCATAGAAATGGGAGTAGCCAACTCCATTCTTATTAAAGTAAACCAAATCGGTACACTGACAGAGACCCTTGATGCAATCCAAATGGCAAACAGGGCAGGGTATACTGCGGTTGTATCCCATAGATCAGGTGAAACAGAAGACGTAACAATTGCTGACCTTGTTGTGGCTGTCAATGCAGGACAAATAAAAACTGGTGCTCCCTCCAGGACTGACAGGGTTGCAAAGTATAACCAGCTTATGAGGATTGAAGAAGGATTGGATACAATGTCTAAATATTTAGGCATAAATGCATTTTTTAACCTATAGACCCTGGCGTAAAGCCTGACAAAAAAATTCTGCGGGACTGTATTTTTAATCTAAAAGTGCTATACAATTTAAAAATATGTGATATAATAATGGGTGAGATAATTTTATCCCATTATTGTATTTTATCAGCCTTTGTGTTAAAATGTTGTTTGTAGAATTTTTCCTGATATTTATGTGAATAATAAGCGGAAAGAATGAATAGCAATAAATGCACGTTCTTTTGGCACAAATGGATGATCTGGATTAAGATGGGAGGTGCAGGGAGTGAGATTGGCTATAGTAATTTTACAGTACGTTGTTTGTTTGGTATTGATTGTAAGTGTGCTTCTGCAGCCGGGAAGGAGTGCCGGACTGTCCGGTTCAATAGCCGGAGGCGCGGAACAGCTTTTCGGAAAGAAAGCAAGCAAAGGCTACGAGGCATTGTTTTCTAAACTGACAACAGCAAGTGCAATTCTATTCATGATTTTATCGGTTGTACTGGTACTTGTAAAATAATATTTCAATAATGATAGCCTGACTTATTGTTGGGCTATATTATGTATTTTTCGTGTATACAGTATTACAGTATATCACATTTATGTATTAGGAGGGTTATTTGGATGGATTTATTGATTCTGGCTCCGCTGTCAGGAGTACTTGCTCTGGTTTTTGCATGGTTCTTAGCAAACAATATTGCAAAAAAAGACCCCGGAAACGATAAAATGAAAGAAATAATGGGCTTTATCCACGAAGGGGCTATGGCTTTTCTATTCAGGGAATATAAGGTGCTTGTTGTATTTATTATTGCGTTGGCAATAATAATCGGAATATTCCTTAAAAGCTGGCTGACAGCAATATGCTTTGTTGCCGGGGCATGCTGCTCCATACTTGCAGGTTATTTTGGAATGCAGGTGGCAACAAAGGCAAATGCCAGAACAGCAAACGCTGCACAGAGAGGCCAGAATGAAGCTCTCGGGATAGCATTCAGGGGCGGAGCTGTAATGGGCATGTGTGTTGTAGGTTTAGGCCTTCTGGGTTTAGGGATTTTATATATATTTATAAGAGATGCAAGTATTGTGACAGGTTTTGGCCTGGGTGCAAGTTCAATTGCTTTGTTTGCCCGCGTAGGCGGCGGAATATATACAAAAGCTGCTGATGTTGGTGCTGACCTTGTAGGAAAGGTGGAAGCCGGCATACCTGAGGACGACCCGAGGAATCCGGCAGTTATAGCTGATAATGTCGGCGACAACGTAGGTGACGTAGCCGGTATGGGAGCTGACTTGTTTGAATCATATGTAGGCTCTATTATTTCAGCAATAACTCTTGGTGCGGTAATATATGCCGGAAAGGTTGAAGGAGTCTTATTCCCCATGCTTTTGTCCGCTGTAGGCATAGTAGCTTCGATTATAGGAACTTCTTTTGTAAAGACCGATGAAAAGAGTAACCCGCAGAGCGCTCTCAGCAGAGGAACTTATGGGAGCTCGATAATCGTAGTTCTGGCATCTTTTATACTTAGCCGCTATATGTTCGGTAATCTGGATGCCTTCTGGGCAGTTGCCGCAGGGCTTGCTGCAGGATCGATAATCGGTTTTGTATCAGAAGTATATACTTCTTCTGACTATAAGTATGTAAAGAAAATTGCCCAACAGTCAGGAACAGGGTCTGCTACTACAATAATAAGCGGCCTTGGAGTGGGAATGCTTTCTACAGTGGCACCGATAATCTTCATTTGCGCTGCAGTGCTTGTGGCATATGATTCTGCCGGCATTTACGGTATTGCTCTTGCGGCAGTAGGTATGCTTTCAACAACAGGCATGACGGTTGCAGTTGACGCATACGGGCCTATAGCTGATAATGCCGGAGGCATTGCAGAGATGTCAGGCCTGCCTGAGTCTGTCAGAGAAGTCACAGATAAGCTTGATTCGGTCGGAAACACAACAGCTGCAATAGGAAAGGGCTTTGCAATAGGCTCAGCGGCATTGACTGCCCTGGCGTTGTTTGTATCCTATTCGGAAGCTGCCGGCCTTAAGACAATAGATATCCTTGACCCTAAAGTAATGGTTGGAATGTTTATCGGAGGCGTGCTGCCGTTCCTTTTTGCCGCTCTTACTATGGAAGCAGTCGGCAAGGCCGCTAACCAGATGATAGAAGAAGTCAGAAGACAGTTTAGGGAAACTGCAGGTATAATGGAAGGCACAACCAAGCCCAATTACGCAAGATGTGTTGATATTTCAACTGCCGCGGCATTAAAAGAAATGATTGTTCCGGGGCTTCTTGCTGTTGTAGTTCCTATAGCTACCGGCTTTATTCTGGGCAAAGGCGCTTTGGGGGGACTTATTGCAGGCGCGGTTATTACGGGAGTACTCCTGGCAATTATGATGGCAAATGCAGGGGGAGCATGGGATAATGCCAAGAAATATATAGAATCCGGAGAGATGGGCGGAAAAGGTAGTGGTGCACACAAAGCTGCAGTTGTTGGCGATACTGTCGGAGATCCGTTCAAGGATACGGCAGGGCCTTCCATGAATATACTTATTAAGCTTATGACTATAGTTGCATTGGTATTTGCACCATTGTTCATGTAGTTTCAGCATATATCCGAACCATATTTGATAATACTAATAATATACTGTAATATTAAAGAGATGGTAGAAATTATCATCTCTTATTTTTTATTGTAAAGAATATGCTTTCACTGTGGAGCATACTTTTACCGGAGGTTATCATGAAAACACTACTGATCTATCTCATAGCCGTCAATATTGCAGCCTTTGCTGTTATGGGAGCAGATAAATACAGAGCACAGAGGAATAAATGGAGGATAAGCGAGTCAAGCATTTTCGCTTTAGGCCTTATTGGAGGGGGATCAGGCATATATCTTGGGATGAAATTATTCCGCCACAAGACCAAGCATCTCGAATTTACACTGGGAATACCTGTAATAATAATTCTGAATGCAATTGCGTTATGGTATATTCTGCAAAGGATTGAGTAAATGAGACATGGGGAGACATGGGGACGTTTCTCCTGTCTCGCTGAATGTTATGAACAAAATGTGTTCATAATAATTACATATTGAATCCGCAACCTTGGGAGATGTTTTTCTTGAAAGATATAAACAGCAAATATGCAAAAGAATTCTATTTTAAAGGCAATAACACAGGAGTGCTGCTTATACATGGGTTTACAGGAACACCCTATGAAATGCGATTCTTAGGGGAATTCCTGAGAGATAAAGGTTATACAGTAAGAGGAATCCTGCTGAAAGGACATGGTACAACACCGAAAGATATGAGAAGATGCAGCTACAGGGACTGGATCCATGGAGCCGTGGAAGGATACAGGTCACTGAAGCAGGAATGTGATGAGGTTTTTGCGGTTGGATTTTCCATGGGAGGATTGCTGTCCTTATATCTGGCAAGGAACTATGATATAAGAGGTGTTGTAACCCTTTCGGCGCCTATAAGGGTATATAGCAGAGCAGCTGCTTTGGCTTTTATAGAAAGAAACCTCAAGAATCACATGACCGGAAAGACTGAGAACAGGGAAATAAATGTAATCGGTTATGAGAGAGCGCCATTAATAAGCGTGCATCATTTGTTCAAGCTGATAAGATATGTGAAAGCGAACCTGAAGTATATAAAAAAGCCGGTGCTTATCATGCAATCTTACGGTGACAGGGCGGTAAGCCCGAAAAGTGCAAATATAATATACAGCAGCATAGGTTCGAAGGATAAGAGTATAATATATTTACACAAAAGCGGCCATGTAATAACCTGTGACAAGGAAAAGGAGCAAGTTTTTGAGGAAGTATATGGTTTTATAAAAAACAAATCCGCTTTTTTCAGAGAAGCGGATAAAAAAGAAGAGAGGTGCAGCAGCAGTGTTTGATACAGAAAAAGAAATCAACCAGGAAATAAAGAATAAGCTGTTAGCCTTCATGAGAGAGGATGCATACAAACCCTTGTCTCGTGATGAGCTTATTCAGGCATTTCAGGATGATTCACTTCAAGCATCGGAATTGGACGAAGTGCTGAATTCTCTGCTGGAAGAAGGAAGCATAATAATAACAAGGAAAAATAAATATGGTCTGACAGAAAAAATGAATATGGTTGCGGGACGCATACAAGGGAATAAAAAGGGTTTTGGGTTCCTTATTCCGGACAATAAAGACCTTCGTGATTTATTCATACCTGCAGAAAATCTCAATGGAGCAATGAACGATGACAGAGTAATCGTAAGGCTTACGGCAGGCGAGTCGGGGACCAGGAAGAGCGAGGGCGAGGTAGTAAGAATACTGAAAAGAGCGAATGCCAGAATCGTAGGAACCTTCGAAAATGGTAATGGCTATGGATTTGTGGTGCCTGATGATCCAAGAATATATCAGGATGTTTTTGTATCCAAATCTGACTTCAATGGTGCAAAAGACGGATATAAGGTGGTTGTTGAGATAACCAAGTGGCCGGAGGCGAGAAGAAATCCGGAGGGAATTGTCGTTGAGGTATTGGGGCATAAGGATGATGTAGGCACCGACATTATATCAATAATCAGAGGCCACAATCTGCCGGAGGAGTTTCCAATCGAGGTAGAGAACCAGGCCGGGAAAATACCTGAGCTGGTTAGTGATGTGGATATAGCAAAACGAAGAGACCTGAGAGAAAAGACAATTGTTACAATTGACGGGGAAGACGCAAAAGACCTTGATGACGCCGTATCCTTGGAGATACTTCCTGACGGAAATTATCTGCTGGGAGTACATATAGCGGATGTAAGCCAGTATGTGTTTGAAAATTCATATTTGGACAAGGAAGCACTGAAAAGGGGTACAAGCGTGTATCTGATTGACAGGGTGGTGCCGATGCTTCCCAAAAGGCTTTCAAATGGTATTTGCAGTTTGAATCCTCAGATAGAAAGGCTTACTTTGAGCTGCGACATGGTTATAGACAAGAAGGGCAAGGTAAAAGAATACGAGATTTATGAAAGTGTTATAAAGACAAGAGAAAGAATGACCTATGAGAATGCGAATAAGATCCTTGCCGGCAGTGATCCCATGCTCACGGAAAGGTATGGTTATCTTATAGACACCTTCAGGCAGATGGAAGAGCTTATGCTGATACTGAATAAAAAAAGACGTTTAAGAGGAAGCATAGACTTTGAATTTGAAGAAACCAAAATCATATTGGATGAAAAGGGCAGGCCTATAGAGATAAAGCCGTACGAAAGAGGAATATCCGAAAGGATAATTGAGGAATTCATGCTGGTATGCAATGAGACAGTGGCAGAGCATATGTATTGGAAAGAGATACCCTTTATTTACAGAGTCCATGAGGATCCGGATGCAGAAAAGCTTCAAGCCTTTAATGAATTTATATTTAACTTTGGCTATCATCTGAAAGGAATAGCGGAGATACATCCAAAAGCGCTGCAGCAGCTTACCGACCAGATAAAGGGAACCAAAGAGGAGCGGATAATAAATACACTGATGCTGCGTTCGCTGAAAAAGGCAAGATACACTTCGGAAAGCATGGGACATTTCGGCCTCGCTGCAAAGTATTACTGCCACTTCACTTCTCCGATAAGAAGATATCCTGACCTGATGATTCACAGGATTATTAAGGAGGATATTCATGGAAAACTCACTGAAAAGAGGCTGAAGCATCTTCATTCAATAATCGAAAGTATAGCTGAGCAATCCTCCATCAGGGAGCGGGCAGCAGATGAAGCTGAAAGAGAAGTAGAAGACCTCAAAAAGGCAGAATATATGAAAGACAGGATCGGAGAGGAATATGACGGAATAATTTCCAGCGTCACTTCCTTTGGAATGTTTGTTGAACTGGAAAACACTATAGAAGGCTTGGTGCATATGAGCAACATGGAGGATGATTACTACCAGTTTGACGAGACGCATCACATGCTTATCGGTGAAAGGCGGAGAAGGACCTTCAGAATTGGCGACAGTGTAAGGATAAAAGTCCTGAATGCTGATATTGCTAATAGAACAATTGATTTTTCATTAGTTTAACCTGATTTAACATTTTTTTTCATGTCAATACTTTGTGAAAATGTCACCCTAAAAGTGACTTAATTATCGTATGAAAATGTCACTTTCAGTAGGAGAAAAATTTTTAAGGATCCCGGTTGACAACGAGCCTCTCCTATATGATGATA
>JAGOLK010000059.1 GCA_017994115.1 Clostridia bacterium
CATTACCATAAGTATCGTGCCTATAGTACCAACCGTTCCAAAGGAAGTACCCAGCAAAAAAGAAACAGCGCAGCTAAGCAAGAAAGCATATAGTATAAAAAGATTCGGATCAACGAACCTTATCCCGTAATATACTACATATGCAACAGTTCCGGAAGCTCTCCAAACAGACATAATGGCGCCTATAAGAATCATTATGCTTATTATAAGCACCGACTTTCTTATACCTTTTAAAATCATGCCAATAATTTCTTTTGGCTTATAATCTCTTTTATATGCAACTACAATAAATATTATCAGCCCTACAAGGAGAGGATGCAAAATATTTATTCCCCTGTATACGCTAAGCATGAGAAGCATAAATGTTACAATAAGTGCAGCTGCTACATCCAAACTATTACCTCCAGTCGTAAGACAAAATCTAAGTTAATTATATCGCATCAGCAGAAAATTTTCGATTGCAGAAAATTATTTTGCCTCTGCGCGTTTCAATTATATGATTTTAGCTGCTCCTCACCCTTTAATACCCTTAACACTCCTTGAACCAGTGCTTTCATTTCATTCTCTCCCGGATATACCTTAACCGGAGCAATAAATGCTACCCTTTCTTTTATCCATGAAACAAACTCCGTATCATAGGCTATTCCGCCTGTTAGGATTATAGCATCTACGTCTCCCTTCAGGACTGCCGATGCAGCTCCGATTTCCTTTGAAATCTGATATGCCATGGTTTCATATATAAGCTTCGCATATTTGTCCCCCGCTTTTATCATCCTTTGAACTTCCCTGCCGTCATTGGTACCTAAATATGCCACCAGACCGCCATTACCCGTTATCCTTTTCTTTATTTCATCCTTTGTGTATTTTCCCGAAAAACACATATCCACTAAAGAACCTATAGGAACCCCGCCTGATCTTTCGGGAGAGAAAGGGCCGTCTCCGTCCAAGGCATTATTGACATCTACCATTTTGCCTTTTTTGTGTGCCCCTACCGAGATACCGCCGCCTAAATGGGCAACAACAAAATTGTAATCCGAGTAATTTCCTCCCAGTTCTTTTGCTGCCATCCTGGCTGCAGCCTTCTGATTAAGGGGATGGTCCTTGGACTTTCTCTCGATATCAGGTATTCCTGAAATCCTTGCATATTCCTCAAGTTCATCAACAACCACAGGATCGACAACATACGAATGAATACCTAATTCCGCCGCTATATAGTAAGCTATTATGCCTCCAAGGTTTGAAGCATGCTGCCCCATTACACCAAGCCTTAGATCTTCCACCATTGCTTCATTTATCTCATAAACGCCCCCTTGTACGGGCTTCATATTCCCTCCCCTGCCAACAATAACATCTATCTCGGATAAATCCGTCCCGGATTCCTTTACCGCGTCTAAGATTACTTTTTTTCGGAAGTCATATTGGTCACTTATCTTATGATATTTTTTTATTTCTTCGGCGGAGTGTGTCAAATTCTTTGTATATATCGGAGTCTCATCCTCAAACAGAGCGATCTTGGTTGATGTGGAACCCGGGTTAATTGCTAAGATCTTCGTCATCTGTACAACCTCCAAAATTATAGTATTTATTCGCCGGAATTAAGCTTTCTTATTTCAGCTAGTATCTTTTTATATTCCATGTCAAGCTGTTCTGCGTCATCGCCCTTTCCGGGCATGGACAGCCTGCTTAGTATCTCCGAAAGCCTGGTATCAAGCAGCAGCTTCTGCCTCTTCCTTTCAGTTTCACCGGAATCCGCGGCACGCTTCCTGAATTCAACATATTCACCGTAGCTTCCTTCAAAGGTGTTCAGTCTGCAGTTCTCAATGAATACTATCCTGTCAGCAATACTGCTGATAAGCTTTCTGTCATGAGATGCAAAAAATATAGTGCCCTCATGAAGCCTCATTGCATTTTCCACCGCTTCCATAGAGCTTATGTCAAGATAGTTGGTGGGCTCGTCAAGAACAATGACATTTGCATCGGAACAGAATATTTTTGCAAAGCAGGTTCTTACCCTTTCCCCCCCGCTAAGCTTTCCTGCCTTTTTATACACATCATCCCTTCTGAAGAGAAGCCTTGCAAGTATCGTCCTCACAAAGTGTTCAGGATATATGCTTTCTTTCATCACATTTTCAAGTATTGTTTCATCATCCTTGAGAATATCCGTTCCCTGACTGAAATAACCAAGTTTTACACCATTGGCAAGCTTAATTGACTTGTCTCCCTCCATTATCATATTGAGAAGAGTAGATTTGCCCGTGCCATTTCCCCCTAATAGGGCAGTCTTCGATCCGTTCAGAACTTCAAACTCCGCTTCCCTGAACAATTCCTTTGAGCCGAAGGATTTTGATACGCAGCTCCCCGATATCAGCACTTTGCTTACAGGTTTTCCGGCACCCTGAATATCGATAATAGCGCGCCGCTGCTCCTTCGGTTTTTCCTTTTTCTCAAGCTTGCTTATCCTTGTCTCCATGGCTTTGATTGCTTTGTCCAGATTCGCTTTAGCCTTCTGATTCCCCGCTTTATGGAGACGTGCCTCTGAGTTTCCCATGCGGGAAGGCGCTTTTTTCATGGAAGCCGCCTTATTCTTCTTCTCTTTGATGGCCTCTTCCAACGCCCTTTTATTATCAATATACTGATCGTATTCAAATTGAGCCCTTTCAAGCTCCATCTCCTTCTGCAGCTTATAATGGGAGTAATTGCCGCTGTACTGCTTCAATTCTCCTCCCTCTATCTCAACTATCTTGCTGCAAAGCTTATCCAAAAGCTCTCTGTCATGGGATACGATTAATATCAACCCTTTATAGCCTGCCAGCTTTTTTTCAAGAATCTCTATCCCCTGTATATCCAGATTTGAAGTAGGTTCGTCAGCAAGCAGTATGCTGTTGTTTTCCGAAAGGCTGCTGGCAATCTTGAATCTTGTCTTTTCTCCCCCGCTTGCCGTATCAAGGCTATTGAAATACAATTCAAATTCCTTTGCCATACGGTTGTCTACCTCTGAGGCCGCCTCCAAATCAAGCTGCGTTATATATGATATCTCACCATAAAGCTTGATATTGCCTTCCTCGGGAATATTCCTTCCTGCGATTATATCAAGGAGCGTTGTCTTGCCGGTGCCGTTTGCCCCTACTATACCGATTCTCTCCCCGTAGTATGCCTTAAAGTCCTTAATATCCAATATGAGCCTGTCACCATAATATTTCTTCAGACCGATAATCTCCAATAAGAGCATAATCATTTCCTCCTTGCATCTCTATTGTATAAGCATTACACTTGCTAATACAATAAAAATTCCCCTCCTGCTTTTCCGGAGAGGATACATAGCTGCAGAAAGCATGCCTGGAGCGATAACCGACTATAGCAGCAAACATACTGTTATATATAATATACATAGGACTATGTATCCCAACCGGAACTGAATGAATAAATCCGCTAAATGTTTAGTTGTTCCTGATTAGAATAATATCCTCATGTATTCTATACCTTGCCTTTCTTCGTTTCGTACTTATTATAGTAAAGCGGCCTGTGAAAGTCAAGCTGCAGGAAAATAGTTATTCACGTTTCGGAAGGAAATTATTCCATTATGTCGAATTTACTGAATTAGTATAATAACTCAAGAGGAGCAAGTCATGGAACTTACTGTACAAAGAGCAAGAAACATAATAAATGCACTTAAAAACGGCGTTGTCCCTGACTGCGACCTGGAGCTCCTCTGTGTGGGAAGAGACAGGGAGGTTAAGGAATTTCAAAGGTGCTTCCAAGTGGTTTCCGAAGGCAGCGGTACTGTGAAGTTTCTTAACGGGGAATACGGCTCCGGAAAGTCCTTTTTTATGAATGTGATCAAGCAATCTGCCGTCAAAAACGATTTTATCGTGTCGAAGGTACAAGTGGACAGAGGCTTCAGATTCAATAATCTTGAACACTTATACTATCATGTTATGCATAATCTTACTCTTAATATAGCCGAAGACTCCGCTACAAGCTTTGAGAGCATATTTGACCTTTGGATCTCCAAGCTTCAGGAGTCATCCAACAAAGACAGTGCTGCTGCGGAAATAAACCATGTTATTGCATCCCTTAACAGGTATAATATGTCCTTTGCCAGGGCTTTTCTGGCATACATAAGGGCAAGAATCGAAAAGGACAAGGTATTATCTGACACAATAGCCTCCTGGCTAATGGGAGAAAAGAACATCCCCGCAAGTATTAAAGCAAAATTTGATGTGGTAGGCAGCGTTGACAGGCTTAATTCCATTGACTTCCTGAAGGCTTTTGTCAAGCTGATCAAGCTGTTGGGGTACAGCGGCCTGATAATCCTTATAGACGAGCTTGAGCTGATTGTGAACGAAAGAATAGATATCAGAAGAGTTTCCTATGAGAATCTCAGGAATATTATTGATATATGCTGCTCGGGCGAATTGGGAAGCTGTATGTTTGTTTTTGCCGCTACCAATGACTTCTTCGAGAATCCCGAAAAAGGTATAAAAACTTATGAGGCTCTGTCCCAAAGATTGGGAGATGCCATAGACAAATCCAATTCCGCTTTATATGATGTGAGACAGCCCGTAATAAGGCTTCACAAACTTAATACCGAAGAATTCCAGGAGCTTACTGACAGGGTAATCGATATATATAAAATGCTTTATAATTTTGAACCCGTAAACAGCAATGAATCCATCAGAAGCTGGACCTTCATTTCCTTAAGAAAGTTCGGCGGGAAAATAGCCGAGCTGAGTATCAGAGAATACTTGACCAAACTGATCGAGGTACTTGATATAATGGAGCAGCACCCGGAAAACAAGCTCTTTACTTCCGAATTGAAGGCAGTAAAAAAGGGTGATACTGAAGTGTACATAAACCGAAATAGGGGATAAAGAAGGACATGGGGACGTTTCTCCTGTCTCACTGAAAGTGAGACAGGAGAAACGTCCCCGTGTCCTTTCAAATGCGAAGGGGTATCGCTTTCGATACCCCTTCGTTTTTTTTAATGGGCTTCCGCTCCCAGATATGCTTTCTTGACATCAGGATTTGCAAGCAGTTCCGCACCTGTTCCCTTCATGGTTATTCTCCCTGTCTCCATAACATATCCCAAATCGGCAATATGGAGAGCTGCATTTGCATTCTGTTCAATAAGGAGGATTGTAACTCCCTGCTTGTTTACTTCCTTAATGATGTTGAATATTTCCTTGACTATAAGCGGTGCAAGCCCTAATGACGGCTCATCCATCATCATAAGCTTCGGCCTTGACATCAGCGCCCTGCCTACCGCAAGCATCTGCTGCTCGCCTCCGGACAATGTGCCTGCTGTCTGCCAGCTTCTCTCCTTAAGTATAGGAAACAAGCCATACACCATTTCAATATCTTCTTTTATTTCCTTTTCGTCATTTCTTGCAAAAGCTCCTATTCTGAGGTTTTCAAGTACCGAAAGGTTTGGAAAAATCCTTCTTCCTTCAGGTACAAGAGTTATCCCATGTCTTACCATTTCCTGAGTCTTCATGCTGAGCAGGTTTTTCCCCATATAGGTTATTTCACCCTGTTTAGGCTTCACAAGCCCCATTATGGATCTCAGGGTGGTACTCTTGCCGGCGCCGTTTGCCCCTATAAGTGTTATTATCTTCCCTTCCTCCACTTCAAGGTTGATTCCCTTCAAGGCCTCAATGCCGCCGTATGCAACAACCAGATTGTCTATTTTAAGCATATTCATCCACCCCCAGATACGCTTCTATTACCCTTTGATTATTCTGGATCTCATAGGGGTTTCCTTTAGCAATTGTGATTCCGTAGTCCAGAACATAAATCCTGTCTGATATACCCATTACAACCTGCATATGATGCTCTATCAGGAATACTGTCAAATCAAATTCATCCCTGATCTCTTTTATGAATATAGTCAAGTCTTCACTTTCCTTAGGATTCATTCCTGCTGCAGGTTCATCCAGAAGCAGTATACTCGGATCTGTTGCAAGTGCTCTTGCAATTTCCAGTCTCCTCTGCTTTCCGTATGGAAGGGAGCTTGATTTCTCATACCTGCTGTCTGCCAGGCCCACTTTTTCCAGCAGGCCCATTGATTTTTCCACCATCTGCTTCTCTTCTCTTTTATATCTTGGCAGTTTGAATATAGCTTCAAAAACATTAGAGCCAATGCGAAGGTGGTTGGCAATAAGCACGTTGTCAATTACGCTTAAATCCTTAAAAAGCCTTATATTCTGAAAGGTTCTGGCAATACCCAGTTTTGTTATCTGGTCAGGCCTGAGGCCTGTTATGTCTCTCTCCTTATACTCTTCTTTCCCGTCAACAATGCTCTTTTGGTTCAAAAGCACCTTCCCTTTGGTTGGCGTATAAACTCCGGTAATCATATTAAAAGCTGTGGTCTTTCCGGCGCCGTTAGGCCCGATAAGCGCCACTATCTCCCCTTTGTTAAGCTCAAGATTGAACTCCTTGACAGCAGTTAATCCTCCGAATTGCATTGTTATATTATCTGTTCTCAATACATTCATCATTTGGCACCTCCTTTTGAAAGAGGTCTTTTCGTAAAGAATCTGAAAAGCTTATCCCAACTGAATTCCCTGGTTCCCATGATTCCCTGCCTGAAGAACAGAACTACAAGCATTAGAAGTATTGAAAATACAACCATTCTCAAGCCCGGCAGCGCAGGTATATTGGGAAATATAGGTTCATCCAGGAACCTCAGAACTTCTTGTGCTATTGTTATTATAAAGGCTGATATAATTGTCCCGGTGATGCTTCCCATTCCTCCCAGCACTATTATGAGAAGTATGTTATAAGTCATGAAGAATCTGAACATCAATGGGTCAATGGTTCCCATAAGATTGCCCAGCAACCCTCCTCCTATACCTGCAAAGAAAGCACCTATTGCAAAAGAAAGCACCTTATGTTTGAACAGGCTGATCCCCATACTCTCTGCAGCGATTTCATCCTCTCTTATTGCCTTGAAGGCTCTTCCGAAACTGCTGTTAATAAGTGATACCATTATGAAAATGGTTACCACCGCTGTCCCAAAGCTCCACCAGAGATTTGTAGTAGCGGGAATTCCCTTTAGTCCCAAAGCACCGTTGGTTATGTTTTGTGTATTTGTGAATATTACTCTTATAATCTCGGAAAAACCCAGGGTAGCTATGGCAAGATAATCACCCTTGAGTCTCAGCACCGGTGCTCCTATAAGGAAAGCCACAAAGGCGGCAAGTAAACCTGCCAATAAGAGTGACGGCAGAAAGGGCCACACGATTTTGTCCAAAGGTGAAACAAGGGGTGCCAGAAAGAAATTCATCTGCTTGGTGGCAATAGGCATTGTCAGCATTGCCGTAGTATAAGCGCCCACGGCCATAAAGCCTGCATGTCCCAAGGAGAACAATCCGGTAAAGCCGTTTATTAGATTCATGCTAAGGCCCAATACCGTGTAAATCGCACAAAGATTCAGTATTCTCAAAAGATATGAGTCTAAATATTTATTGCCGAAATAAACAAATACAAACAGTACAATTATGGCGGTAATTGTATAAATCGTATTCCTCTTCATATTTACACCTTCTCCGATATTTTTTCTCCCATTATGCCGGTAGGCCTAAATAGGAGTATTAATATAAGCAAAATAAAGGAGAATGCATCTCTGTAACCGGAAAGCTCCGGGAGGAATGCTACCAGAAGGATTTCTCCTATACCGAGTATGAATCCGCCAATTACCGCACCCTGTATATTTCCAATTCCGCCTATTACTGCTGCTATAAAGCATTTAATTCCCGGCATTACGCCCATCAAAGGCAATATGCTGGGGAACTTGAGGCCCCACATTATGCCTCCTACCGCTGCCAGTAAGGATCCTATCCCAAAGGTAAAGGATATTGTCCTGTTTACATCAATACCCATTATCTTCGCAGTTTCAAAATCCTTTGATACGGCTCTCATGGCCATACCGCTTTTTGTCTTGTTTATAAGATACATTAATATAATCAGGAGAACCGCCGTGACCACAGGGATCATAAAAGTCAGCATCTGAATATGGACGGTCCCGAATTGCACCATATCGGTGAACAACGGTATCTGCGGAAAGGTCTTCGGCCTTCCGCCATATATCACGATAGCCAGATTCTCCAACAGATAAGAAGCACCTATGGAAGATATAAGAATGGAGATTCGCGGCGCTTCTCTTATCGGCCTATAAGCCAATGTCTCAACAGTAATACCCAGGACTCCCGTCAGAGCTATTGCAATAACGAATGACACGTACCACGGCATTCCGAAAGTCATAACTCCAAAGAAAGCAAAGTATACTGCCATCATGAATATATCACCGTGGGCAAAATTTATCAGCCTTAATATACCGTAAACCATCGTGTATCCTATGGCAACCAGCGCATAAAGGCTTCCCAGTGATATACCATTCGCCAAATGCTGTAAGAACAATTCCAGTGTCATATATACACCACCTAAGTTAGATTTCGTCAGGGAACCTTCCCATTCATTTCTCATTGTTCGGGAAAGCATACTTTCCCGAACAATGAAAGCGTTGATTTTAGAACATAAAAAAAATTCCTGCAAATCCAATATTGGTTAAGACTTGTCATAAAACGCACTTCCTCCCTTTAAGGGAGGAAATGCATTTTACTATACTCTTTATCTTTACTGATATGGGGAAGGTTTATCCATCCACTAATTATTATTTAGGGCTCTACTACGTCCATGAATGTAAATTTGCCGTCTTTTATTGTTTTAATAACAGCGCTCTTTATAGCGTTTCTGTTTTCATCAAAGTTTACAACACCGGCTGCACCCTGGAAGTCCTTTATATTAAGCAGCGCCTGATGAATTGATGCGGAGTCGGCTGCTCCTGCCTGTTCGATAGCCTTTATGAGAATAAGGTATGCATCATATCCAAGGGCTGTAACTGCTGCAGGTTCTTTTCCCGGGTATTTTGCTCTATAAGCATCCAGGAATTTTGTTGATTCTGAGGTGATCGGTTTTTCTGTTGCGAAGAATGTTGAGAATACAACACCTTCAACAGCATCTCCGCCTATTTCTGCAAATTCCGGAGTCTCATAAGTATCTCCGCCGATAAACGGAGTCTTTATTCCCAACTGTCTTGCCTGCTTTATAAGAAGTGCTGATTCTGTAAAGTTACCAGGAGCAAATATAACATCAGGGTTCTGTGCCTTTATGTTTGTAAGCTGTGCTGTAAAGTCCTGGTCTCCTGTGTTATAGTTGGCAACTGCAACTATACTGTTTTCATCACCCGTAAGCTTCTTGAAGTTATCTGTAAAGAACTTTGCAAGTCCCACTGCATAGTCGTTGGATACTTCCTGAACTATGGCTGCTTTCTTAGCACCAAGGCCGTTGAAAGCGTAGTTTGACATTACTACTCCCTGGAAAGGATCGATGAAGCAAACCCTGAAATAATAGTCGTTACCCTGTGTAACAAGAGGATTGGTGCAAGATGTTCCCATTGCAGGAACCTTTGCATTTCTAACTATATCTCCTGCTGCCATAGCAAGGGAGCTTCCCCAACTTCCGATAATTGCAGTAACTTTTTCTTTTTCAACCAATCTGGCTGCAGCTGTAGCTGCTTCAACTTTGTCTGATTTATTATCAACTACTATAAGCTCAACCTTTTTTCCCAATACTTCAGGATATAATTCGTGAGCAAGCTCGATACCTTCCATTTCAAGCTCACCGCCGGCAGCATTTGCACCTGTCAAAGGTTCAAATACACCGATCTTAATAACTTCTTCTTCAGCCGGAGCTGCAGGCTCTCCGCTTGGAGCCGGAGCTGGCTGTGCACACCCTGTAAGCAAGGATAGTGCCATTACAACAACTAAAGTCAAGGATAATAACTTTTTCATACTATTCCTCCTTCTCATTTTCGAACTGACCAATACATAGCCCTTCCCCATTTGAGCTATCTTGATTAATGAAAATTATCCCTCTGTAACCACCTCCAATATTTTGACGGTGCATCAATATCAAAAAATCTAAGTAATATTATAACCACCACTTCTGTAAGTGGCGGATTTTCCTCTAAAAATATTGCAATACATCAAAAATATATCTATTCAAATAATATAATAAAATCCATTTATAGTCAAACAATTTGTAAAATTTCATGCCTTCATCCATGCGCAAAATCTGCTTTCCAATTTGTCAATTATCTTAAACAGCAGAAGCCCCATAATGCTTAGAGCCAAAATGCCGCTGAACATCTCCACATAGTTGACGACAACCCAGCTGTTCATTATAAAATATCCTATACCGTATCTGGTGGCAAAGTTCTCACTGAAAAACAGCACCGCAATGCCGGTTCCCACTGTAAGCCGCAAGGCTGTTATTATTTTGGGCATTATTGCCG
>JAGOLK010000060.1 GCA_017994115.1 Clostridia bacterium
ATTGGGTCCTGCGCAATGGAAATTCATGAACCCCGTCAGGTCCGGAAGGAAGCAGCGGTAAGTGAACCCTTTCATGTGCCGCAGGGCTGCCTGATTGGAGCTAACTGCCCGGGTAACGCTTGTAGGTGCACGTCGAGGGAAGGTGCACGGCCATATACTAAAAACTTGTGCAAACAAGTTTTTTATTTTTCATTATATATAGGCCTTCAGAACTAGAACCAAGTCTTAGGACTTATTTATGGAGATTATTTTGATATTAATTCCTTTACAGGTATAATAATACTAACAAATGATGCCGAATTATGTACAGAGGGGGGATTTTTTGTTATGAACAGAATAAATTTTAGGCTTAGAACGCTACTGTATTTTTTAATAGTATCTATAATCCCCTTTGCGGTGTCATGGGCTTTTATTTATGATTCTTATTACAAAAAAATGCAGCAGGATTTTAGAAGCTTCAACCACATGTACATACAGAACCAATTCAGTAAAATAGGACAGCAGATGTATCAACATGAAATGGTGTTAAAATCAGTTGCTCAGGCATATAGTTTTTTGGATCCTCAGACTGCCGACCTAAATGCTTTTCTAAGAGATCAGAACAGTGTGAATCTAATTTTCAGGAACTTATCCATTATTATGCCTGATAATTCAGTCTATACAGGCAATCCGGGCTATTTAAAGCCCGATATCAATTATACGTTACTGTTCAGCTATATTAATGCAAAAAAAGCCCAGGGACTGGTATGGCTTGAATCCTATAAAGAACCCTTAAGCGGAGTTCAATGCGTAGGGATGTCCATACCTTTGCTGGATAATAATAACAAAGCTTCAGGGGTATTGGTCGGAAACATATCTTTATGGACCTTTGAAAATCTGTTATCCAACGCAAAGTATCTGCCTTATGCAGAGGTATTTCTTGTCAACCCGGCAGGCTATGTAAAATACCACAGCGGAAATAAGTACAGCGAAATTGTCAATGTAACCGATAAAGACTTTTTTCTTAGCCCTGCGGCAGATTCCATACTTAAATCAGATGAAGGCTATGAAGAATTCAGTTATGCAGGCAAAAACTGGCTTTGCAGCTTTTCTTCTATCAATTCCGCCGGATGGAAGGTTCTATCCCTCATAGATGCTCAAATGCTTCAAAGCACCTTCGGTGTTATGAATCAAAATATCAACAGATCTATAATGTCTTCGGGAATACTTTGTATTCTCATAGGAATTGCGGCTTCATTTTTTATGTCCAATTCAATAACAACTCCTCTTATAAAGCTGAGGGATGGGGTCAAAGCAATTACAGAAGGCAATTTGAATAACAGGATTATTGTAAAAGGCGATAACGAAATAAGGGAAGTAGCCGATGCTTTTAATGAGATGGCAAGTAACCTCAATAAAACATATACTGACCTGGTTAAGAGGACAGAAGAACTTTACGCCAACAATGAAGAGCTTCATAATATAAATATTGAATTGGAAGCCTCTTACGGACAATTAGGGGCGACAGTCGCACAGCTTAACGAGTCGGATGCACAGCTCAGAAGGAAAAACAGTGAACTGCAAACCCTTAACAAAATAAGCAATGCTTTGAATTCCACAATGGATTTGAGCACCATGCTCATTACAGTTGTCAACAAGGTCACTGACATGACCGAATCATTGGTTTGCACAATAAGGCTTATAAATGAAAAGGATCCATACAAGCTGGAGCTTAAAGCTATGAAAGGAATAAATACCGAGATGTATGACATAGGTACCATTGATATAAGGGAGGACGTAATAGGCAGAGCGGTGAAAACCGGATCCATATATATAATAGATCTTGATAATGAGAAAGTTCCTCACGAATATTTTATGAGGCTGAATAAAGAACATGATGCCAAATGTATTGTTTTTACTCCGATTATGGTTAAATCCAAGGTAATTGGCGTCTTGAGCATTGCCCTGAAGCAGATTCCCAGCGAGGAACTTATTGAGTTATTAAATTCATTGACAAACAGTATTGCCATTGCCTTAGACAATGCAAAAGCTTATGAGTCTCTGAAGCAGTCATACCACAAAACTGTGCAGAGCCTGGTATCGGTGGTCGAAGCAAAGGACCAGTATACGGAGAGTCATTCCATAAGAGTTGCCAAGTATGCTTCCTTTATTGCTTCCGAATTGAATTATCCAAAGAATTTTATTGAAGATATATGGGTGGCGGGGCTGCTTCATGATATTGGGAAGATCGGTATCAGCGACTCAATACTGAATAAGCCCGGAGCCCTCACTAAAGAGGAATACGATATTATCAAGCAGCACCCGGAAATAGCCTATAAGATAGTATCCCAAATAGGCCTTAGAGAGAATGTCTTAAAAGCAATAAAGCATCACCATGAAAGATGCGACGGCAAAGGCTATCCTGATATGATAAAGGATGATGAAATACCGATTATGGCTTCTATAATAAGTGTTGCAGATGCCTTTGATGCGATAACCTCCAACCGGCCTTACAGAGAATCAAGAAGTATGAAGCAGGGTATTGATGAAATAATCATGCACAGAGGCACACAGTTTAAACCAGTTGTGGCAGAGACTCTGGAAAAAGTATTTCTGACAAAACATGAGATCCTGGAGAGAATATATAACGACGAAGAAATTGAATTCTTCTAATGCTCAGAAATGAGCATTTTTTTATTGTCAATTTACTATGACGCCTTATTATGCTAATATTTTATTGTACAGGAAAGCATACTTTCCTGTACAATAAAATATATGATTTAACTGCCCGCGCCAGAATTTCCGAAGGATATGGCGCATGGGCTGCAAATGCGGCTGTAGCCGCCTTTGAAGTTGTACAGGAATAACACATGGAGGATAACTATGTATACGGCTTTATACAGAAAATGGAGGCCCCAGAGGTTTGAGGATATATGCGGCCAGGAACATATAACAGTGACATTGAAAAATGAGCTTGAGAGCGGCAGGCTTTCCCATGCATATTTGTTCTGCGGCACCAGAGGCACGGGCAAGACCACTACTGCAAAGCTTTTGGCCAAGGCAGTGAACTGCAAGGCCTCTCATGGGATTGATCCTTGCAATGAATGTGAGAGCTGTGTCAGTATAAATGACGGAAACTCAATAGATGTATATGAAATAGATGCCGCTTCAAACAGGGGAATAGACGACATAAGGAATTTGAGGGAAGCAATAAGGTTCACGCCTACCTTGGGCGAATATAAGGTATATATAATAGATGAAGTTCATATGCTAACAAATGAGGCGTTCAATGCACTTCTCAAAACCCTGGAGGAACCGCCGGAATATGTATTGTTCATATTGGCAACAACTGAACCTCATAAACTGCCGGCTACAATTCTATCCCGATGCCAGAGGTTTGATTTTAGAAGAATAAGCAGCGAAAAAATAGTTGAGCGGCTGAAGTTTGTCTGCAGAGAAGAGGGCTTGGAAGCGGAAGAGGATGCAGTAAAGCTTATTGCAAGAAACAGCGACGGGGCAATGAGAGATGCATTGAGTATCCTTGACCAATGTGCGGTTTACGGCAGCAAAATAATAACCCACAATGATGTACTTGAGGTACTGGGCATTGTGAACAACCAATATTTGTTCAGAATAGCGGAAGCAGTACTTGAAGAGGACGCCGGGACGGCAATAAAGGTGATTGATGAGGTAGCGGCAGGAGGGAAGGATATAAGCCAGTTTATCAGAGATTTGCTGGTACATTACAGGAATCTTCTGATGGCTAAAGTTGTGATAAACTGTGAAGATGTGATAGATATGTCAAAGGAGGGAATTGAGCAGCTTAAGAAACAATCCGGCAGTTATGATAAAAACAATATTGTAAGATGTATCAACTGCCTTTCCGAGTTGGAAAATGAAGCAAAGTGGTCGGTCAATCCAAGGATTTTGCTGGAAGTTGCACTGGTGAAAATGTGCCGGGTTGGAGAAGAAAAAAGCTTGGAGGGTATACTCACAAGGCTGTCAAAACTGGAGGAACGTATTTCGAAAGGAAGTTTTGACCTGAAGGCCGCAGGTAAGACAAAGGCAGCAGGTCAGGAAGAGAAAAGGGAAGCGGCAGTAAAAAAAGAAAAAGCAGCCGCAGAATTAAAGGAAACCGCAGTATCGAATTCAGACAGCGGGAGCATAATCGAAAAATGGCCCGGTTTTATTCAGGAAATGAAAGTCCGCGGAAAAATCAGGCTCAGGACTTATCTGGCCATGGCAAAGCCGGTTAAAGCGGAGTCAGGTATAATGGTATTATCCTTTGAAAAAGAAGGGGTGTTTTCCAAAGAAGCCCTTGAACTGCCTGCAAACAGGGCAGATGTGGAGGAAGCCGCATCACAATACTTCGGGACACCTCTTAAGATAAAGTGTATTATTTCCGGTGAGGAAGAAGATGAACAGGACGGCATTGTAAAAGCTGCTATTGAATTTGCAGGCATGGATAAAGTTGAAGTTGTTGAAGAAGAGGAGGAATAAGAAATGGGTAAAGGTGGATTCCCTGGAATGGGAGGGAATATGAATAATATGATGAAGCAGGTTCAGAAAATGCAAAGAGAAATGGCAAAGCTTCAGGAGGAGATAGAGGGGAGAAGCGTTGAAGCCAGCGCCGGCGGAGGGGCTGTAACCGTAGTAGCCAACGGAAAGAAAGAAATACTATCAATAACAATAAAACCCGAAGTTATAGACCCTGATGATGCAGAAATGCTCCAGGATCTTATCACTGCGGCTGTTAACGAAGCTATAAGACAGGCGGACGAAATGATAAGCAGAGAAATGAGCAAGTTAACCGGAGGGCTCAATTTACCCGGAGGTTTATTCTAATGAGTTTTTATGCAGCTCCTATAGCCAAGCTTATAGATGAGCTTTCGAAGCTTCCCGGAGTAGGCAACAAGACAGCACAGCGGCTGGCATTCCATATACTCAACATGTCCTCCGAAGATGTAGAGAAGCTTTCTTCCTCTATAGTAAGTGCAAAGAGAAATATCAGATATTGCAAAGTGTGCTGCAATATCACGGATTCTGATGTATGCGATATCTGTGCTAATGCAAAAAGAGACAGCAGCACCATATGTGTTGTGGAGGACCCCAAGGACGTTGTCGCAATGGAGAAGACAAGAGAATTCAAAGGCTTGTATCATGTATTGAACGGAGCGATATCGCCCATGGAAGGCGTAGGGCCGGAGGAGATCAGAATCAAGGAACTCCTTCAGAGGGTGGCAGACAATGAAATAAAGGAGATAATACTGGCGACTAATCCGAATATAGAAGGAGAAGCGACAGCTATGTATATTTCCAGGCTGTTGAAGCCTATCGGGATCAAGGTAACCAGAATAGCCCACGGTGTACCTGTAGGAGGGGACCTTGAATATGCGGATGAAGTGACATTAATGAAGGCTCTTGAAGGCAGAAGGGAAATATAGGCTAAATTTATCTTAAAATAGAGTACACCTCAGAATATTATTGCTAATTCTTGGATAAATTAGTAATAATAACGGAGGTGTTTTATTTATGTCCACGAATCTGGCAGATAGGGAGCCTAAGAAAAATAAACAGATAGAGGATATTATAGACTGTTTGCTGAATAGCATGATGGGCACCAGGGAAAGGGACGAAAATGCGGAGCTGATAAATACGATACTTATAGCAAAGCAGGAAATGCATGACGCACAAAACTATTTTGACAATGTAACCGCCCCTGAGCTTGTAGATCATGCAATATTCAGAATGGAAGCTGCCAAATCACAATATGTTTATCTGCTGAAGCTTGCAAAGGACAAGGGGCTCAGCGTGACGATATAGCCGGCCTGTGATAAAATAGTTGTACAAAACTTGTAATAAAATACGAAAAGAGTAATATAAATAAACATACGATATTTATAACTTACCGGGGGGATTCAAGTTGCCGCAGATAGATGTATTCTCAATACTGGCAGTATTTTTTGCCATAGGTGCTGTCTATGTTATAGGTGTATTGCTGGTCTTGCCTATTAAAATAATTGTCAAACTGGTAATGAACGGTATAATAGGGGCGGTTGCATTATTTGCAATCAATATTTTCAGCGGACTCACAGGCCTCTCCATAGGGATAAACCCAATTACAGCACTGGTAGCAGGATTTTTGGGAATCCCCGGGATAATACTTTTATTGTTCCTGCAATATATTTTGTAGCAGGTTTGAAAAAACTTGTCAGATGAATAATAATTGATAGATGCTCATAATTATAAAATTGACCAAAAAATAACTAACTGCCTTTACCCATTGAGAGACATGGATAAGGGTGGTTATTATTTTTTAAGGGTTCAATGCTTTTAATTTGACAATGAAATGAATGTTTAATATACTAAAAGTGGCGTTCTTTGATAAATTACCTACAAATGACCATTTATTATTATATTAGGGGGTTTAGCAATGGCTAAAAAGATGAAAACAATGGATGGTAATGCCGCAGCTGCGCATGTCGCTTATGCGTTCACGGAAGTTGCTGCAATTTACCCGATTACACCGTCATCCACAATGGCTGAAAATGTTGATGAGTGGTCCGCCCATGGACTGAAGAACATTTTTGGCCAACAGGTAAAGGTTGTTGAGCTGCAGTCAGAAGGAGGAGCTGCAGGAGCAGTTCACGGTTCCCTTGCAGCGGGTGCATTAACTACAACCTTTACAGCATCACAGGGATTGCTCCTTATGATACCAAATATGTACAAGATTGCCGGAGAATTGCTTCCGGGCGTATTCCACGTATCTGCCCGTGCATTGGCAAGCCACGCGCTCTCAATATTTGGAGACCATCAGGACGTAATGGCAACAAGACAGACAGGATTTGCTTTACTTGCTTCCGGTTCAGTACAGGAAATAATGGATCTGGGCGGTATTGCTCACTTGGCTGCAATCAAATCAAGAGTTCCGTTTGTACACTTCTTTGACGGTTTCAGGACCTCCAGCGAGGTTCAGAAGGTAGAAGTAATGGATTATGCAGACCTGGAAAAACTTCTTGACAAGAAAGCATTGGATGAATTCAGGAAAAATGCTTTGAATCCGGAGCACCCGGTAACAAGAGGTACTGCTCAGAATCCTGATATATACTTCCAGGCAAGAGAAGCTTGCAATAAGTATTATGACGCAGTTCCGGACATAGTAGCAAACTATATGAAGGAAATAAGCAAGCTGACAGGCAGAGAATACAAACCCTTTAACTATTATGGGGCACCGGACGCTGAAAACATCATAGTAGCAATGGGTTCTGTGACGGATGCTGTTGAGGAAACGGTAGATTATTTAATGGCAAAAGGTGAAAAGGTAGGAGTTGTAAAGGTACACCTCTACAGGCCTTTCTCAGAAAAGTATTTCTTCGATGTACTTCCAAAAACAGTGAAGAAAATTGCTGTACTTGACAGGACAAAAGAAGTCGGGTCAACAGGAGAACCATTATATCTTGACGTTCGTTCAATGTTCTATAACAAGAAAAATGCTCCATTAATAGTTGGAGGAAGATTCGGGCTTGGTTCCAAAGATACTACACCGTCACAGATTAAAGCTGTTTTTGATAATTTGAAGACTAACGAGCCAAAAGACGGATTCACGATAGGTATAGTAGATGATGTTACAAATCTTTCCCTTGAAGTAAAGGAAAATATCAATGCAGCTCCCGAAGGAACAATAAGATGCAAGTTCTGGGGTTTGGGTTCCGACGGTACGGTTGGAGCAAATAAGAGTGCAATTAAGATTATAGGCGATAAGACCGATCTTTATGCCCAGGGATATTTTGCTTATGACTCCAAGAAGTCCGGGGGTGTAACCATTTCCCACCTCAGATTCGGCAAGAAGCCTATAAAATCCCCATATCTTATTGATGAGGCTGATTTCATAGCATGCCACAACCAGGCATATGTTCATCAGTATGATGTAATAAAGGGACTTAAAGACGGCGGCACTTTCGTATTGAACTGCAAATGGAGTGCGGACGAGCTTGAAGAGAATCTGCCTGCAAATATGAAAAAGTATATCGCAGATCATAAAATCAAGTTCTACATAATCAATGCGACAGATATTGCCGTAGAAATAGGCCTTGGAAACAGAATCAACATGATAATGCAATCTGCATTCTTCAAACTGGCCAATGTTATTCCGATAGAAGATGCTGTAAAGTACCTTAAGGAGTCTCTTGCAGAAACTTACGGCAAGAAAGGCCAGAAGATTATTGAAATGAACTACAAAGCTGTTGATGCGGGAACCGATGCGCTTGTAAAAGTTACAGTTCCGGAAAGCTGGAGCGGTGCAAAAGAAGAAGCGGCAGCGGCAGTGGATGTTCCTGATTTTATAAAGAATGTACTTATTCCTATGAACAGGCAGGAAGGAGATACACTTCCGGTAAGTAAATTTGTTGAGTATGCAGACGGACATTTGCCAATGGGAACTGCTGCATACGAAAAGAGAGGAATAGCAGTATTTGTACCTGAGTGGCAGAAGGAAAAATGCATACAATGTAATCAGTGCTCCTTTGTATGTCCTCATGCGGCAATAAGACCTGTGCTTGTAGCTGAAGATGAATTAAAGAAAGCACCTGCAGGATTTGAAACAATAAAAGCTTCAGGAAAAGGTTTTGAAGGACTCTCCTACAGGATGCAGGTAAGTCCTCTGGATTGCACAGGCTGTGGAAATTGTGCAGATATATGCCCTGCAAAAGAAAAGGCACTTGTAATGAAGCCCCTTGATACTCAGACAGAAAAAGGTATTGATAATTGGAACTTTGCAATGACTGTACCTGTTAAGGACAACTTAATGACAAAGTCAACTATAAAAGGCAGCCAGTTTGCACAGCCATATCTCCAATTCTCAGGAGCATGCGCAGGCTGCGGCGAAACTCCATATATCAAGGTTGTGACTCAGCTCTTTGGTGAAAGAATGATGATAGCAAATGCAACAGGATGTTCATCTATATGGGGCGCTTCAACACCTTCAACTCCATACTGCAAGGACGCAAATGGAAGAGGTCCGTCCTGGGGTAATTCCCTCTTTGAAGACAATGCAGAATATGGATTTGGTATGGCGGTAGCTGTAAATCAGATAAGAGCGAAGCTTGCCGAAATAATGACAGAAGCATTGGCTTTGAATATGCCTAATGAATATAAGGAAGCATATAAAGCATGGCTGGATGGCAAGGATGATGCAGATGCAAGCAAAGCAGCAGCAGAAAAGATACTTCCCCTTCTTTACAATATGAGTGCATTAAGCGGAAGAGCAAAAGAAATAGCAGCTGAGATAGCTGACAAGAAAGACCAGCTTGTAAAGAAATCCATCTGGATACTCGGCGGTGACGGATGGGCTTATGATATAGGCTACGGCGGACTTGACCATGTACTGGCATCCGGAGAAAACGTAAACGTAATGGTATTTGATACGGAAGTATATTCCAACACCGGAGGACAGTCCTCCAAGGCGACACCGGTCGGAGCAGTTGCCAAGTTTACAGCATCCGGTAAGAAGACAAAGAAGAAGGACCTGGGTATGATAGCAGCTACCTACGGATATGTATATGTAGCTCAGGTAGGTATGGGAGCAGACAAGAATCATTTCCTGAAGGTTATTCAGGAAGCGGAGAAGTATGACGGACCATCTCTCATAATCTGTTATGCACCATGTATCAACCACGGACTTAAGGAAGGCATGGGGAGAACCCAGGCCAACACTGCTCAGGCTGTGGAAGCAGGATACTGGCACCTGTGGAGATATAACCCTGAACTCAAGAAGGAAGGCAAGAATCCTTTCATACTTGACTCAAAGGAGCCAAAGGCAAGCTTCAGAGATTTCCTGATGAATCAGGTAAGATATTCATCCCTGGTGGGTGCTTTCCCTGAAGAAGCAGAAAAGCTCTTTGCAAAAGCAGAGAAGGAAGCAAAGGAAAAATACGAAAACTACAAGAAGATGGCAGAAGCTTAATTAATAAAACTATTGCAGAGGGGTATCGCAAAACTACTTAATAAGTAGTCAGCGATACCCCTTTTTTCGCAAAATAAGAAGAATGCGACGGGGACATGGGGACATGGGGACATGGGGACGTTTCGCGTGTCCCACTGGAAGTGGGACAGGGGAAACGTCAGACTGTGTGATAATTCACCAAATGCATAAAAAATATCTATAAGGAAACTCTTTTTAAAAAGGGTGGGGCTGATGACAAAGCCACCAGCCTTTTTACATTATTTGGTTATTGCAGAATCAAA
>JAGOLK010000061.1 GCA_017994115.1 Clostridia bacterium
GCTCCCGATAAAGACCAGACATATGTGCTTTATAATCTGACCCAGGAACAGCTCAGGCATATACTCATGCCCTTGGGGGACTACAACAAGAATCAGGTCAGGGAGATAGCCAGAGAATTAGACCTTAGAACGGCCAACAAGCCTGAAAGCCAGGAAATCTGTTTTGTTGAAGATAATGACTATGGCAGGTTCATAAGCGAAAGAAAGGGAAGCGAAATCAAGCCGGGATTTTTTGTAGATACACAAGGAAGAAGGCTCGGTACACATAAGGGAATAGCCCATTACACGGTAGGTCAGCGCAAGGGCTTGGGAATAGCTATGGGAAAGCCTATGTATGTAGTCGAAATAATTCCCGGCAAAAACCTTGTTGTACTTGGAGATGAAAAAGAAGTTTTCAGCAAGGAATTAATTGCATCACAGATGAACTATATTGCCTTCGAGAAGCTTGAAGGAGCAATAAATGTGAAGGCAAAGATTAGATACAGTGCAAAAGAAGCAGAGGCAACGGTCACGCCCATAGGCAATGAAAGAGTGAGAGTAGTGTTTAAAGAACCTCAGAGAGCAATCACTCCCGGTCAGGCAGTTGTGTTCTACCAGGAAGATATGCTGGTTGGGGGAGGAACCATAGAGAAGTAATAGTAAGGCGAAATGAAGTGCATCCTAAATGTTGGATAAAAAAACCAACATTTGAAGATGCACTTTTTTATGTAATGGAGACATAAACAGAAAAGTTCCAAAAATATTCTGAAAACTGAATTTATGAAATAAATTTAATAGAAACCCATATACAATCTTATTTTCCTGATTTATCCAAAAATAGACAGAATATTACGAAAAAATCCGGAAATAAAGGCCGCACAAGCAATGATGAATTTCTTTTTCAATTGATATCATACTAAATTATGTTAAAAATTTAACACAAACATGAAATAAATTTCATAAAAAACTAATTATTTGATTGACTTCATAAGGATGAGATAGTATTATTGAATTAGAATTTAATAAAAAGTATAAATTTTTGAACTAATGAACGACAACTATTCTAGTGCAAGGGAGGTAGCAGCTAATGGAAAAGGAAGCGAAGATTGAGCTTCTTAAAGAAAGGGCAAAAGAACTGCGCAAGACAGCTTTGACCATGATATATGAAGCAAATTCGGGGCATCCCGGGGGCTCATTATCAGCAGCGGACCTAATGGCTGCATTGTATTTTGACGAATTGAGGCTGAATCCTGATAATCCTCAATGGGAGGACAGAGACAGATTTGTACTTTCCAAGGGCCATGTATGTCCGATTTTGTATTCTGCATTGGCGCTAAGAGGCTTTTTCCCTTATGAGACAATACATACATTGCGTAAATACGGATCTATATTGCAGGGGCATCCGGACATGAAGCGGTGCCCGGGGGTTGATATTTCGACAGGTTCTCTGGGACAGGGCATATCTTGCGCTGTAGGCATGGCGGTAGCTTATAAAAGAGATAAGAAGGATGCACGGGTTTTCGCACTGCTTGGTGACGGAGAAACAAACGAAGGCCAGGTATGGGAAGCTGTAGAAGCTGCTGTCAAATATGGTTTGGACAATCTGGTTATTATCGTAGACAATAACGGACTCCAGAATGACGGGGCCTGTGCGGATATTATGCCGACTCAGGACCTATGCGACAAATTCAAGGCCTTTGGGTGCAGGACATTTTGCATAGATGGCCATGATATGGAACAAATTGTAAGTGTTTTTGAGAAAATCAGGATGGAGAGCGGCTGCTGCAAACCTTTCGCCGTAGTGGCAAAGACAGTGAAAGGAAAAGGTGTATCCTTTATGGAAAATGTAGTAAAGTGGCATGGAGTTGCACCTAACGATGACGAATACAAAATGGCTATGGCAGAATTGGAGGTTGGATTAAAATGAAAGCTCTCAGGGACGGATTTGGAGATGAGATTATAGAGCTTGGCAGGGAAAACAGCAAAATATATGTCATTGACTGCGATATTGGAAAATCATGCAAGACACAACCTTTTGCAAAGGAACTTCCGGAACAGTACTTGAACGTAGGTATTGCAGAGCAGAACGCAGCAGGTGTAGGCGCGGGACTTGCCTCCTGCGGCAAAATTCCTTTTGTTTGCACATATGCTGCTTTCGGAAGCATGAGGATGTGTGAACAAATAAGACAAGAGATGTGTTATCCGGTGTTGAATGTAAAGATAGCATGCTCGCATGGCGGATTGACTCCTGCAAATGACGGTGCTTCACATCAATGCATAGAGGATATCGGAATAATGCGTACACTTCCAAATATGACTGTTGTTGCTCCGGGGGATTATTATGCCACACGCAAATTGGTAAGGGAAGCAGCTAAGATTTACGGACCGGTATATCTGCGCTTTACCCGGGATGCGATTCCCTTTGTGTATGATGAAAATGAGGAATTTGAAATCGGCAAGGCAAAGCAGCTTAAGTCAGGTAACGATGTTACAATAATTGCTTCCGGTTCGGTGCTGCATCTTGCTGTGCAAGCTGCAGAACGGTTGGAGGCTGAGGGGGTATCGGTAAGGCTTATTGATATGCATACTATTAAGCCCCTTGATAAGGAAATTGTCATGAAAGCACTGGAAGAAACGGGAGCAGTTATTACAGTGGAGGATCATAACATATTAAACGGTCTGGGCAGTGCAGTATGTGAAGTCTCCGCAGAGCTTGGAAAAGGAAGGGTTAAACGAATGGGAGTGCAGGATCAGTTTGGCGAATCCGGACCGTATTACAAGCTGCTGGAGAAGAACGGAGTAACAGTAGATCTGATAGTTGATAATGCAAAAGGGATGATAAGCAATGATAGAAGATAATATTATGTGCCTATCAAGAATACGACAGCATTATGAGCATCTGAGCAGTACGGAGCAGCGCATTGCCGACCTGATATTGGATGAATGGAAACGAATCATCGATATGCCTGTTGCCCAGATTGCCGAAGAAGCAGGAGTAAGCCAGGCGACTGTGGTTCGATTCTGCAGATCCATAGGTTTTAATGGAGTGCCGGAGTTGAAGCTGTATCTTAAACGTGAACAGCTGTCACCTTTGGGAGAACTGAGCGAGGTAGAGAACGGCGAATCGCCTGCTGTCGTGGCACAGAAGATAATGCGGTATAACAAGAATGCAATAGACGATATGCTTTCGGTGCTGAACGGAGAACAGCTGCAATTGGCTACAGATGCATTGAATAATGCCGAAAGAGTGGTTATTCTATCAGAAGGAGGTTCGGCAAGTACTGCAAGGTGCGCATTTGATGAGTTCCTTAAAATCGGGCTTCCTTGTTCAATGGTGGAAGATCCCTTCTTTCAGATACAGGCAGCAGCACTTATGAAGCCCGGAGAGGTGGCATTTACAGTATGTCACAGCGGCAGGGCGCGAAATACGGTGGAGAGTATGCAGAAGGCACACGATATGGGGGCAACTACTATTTCCATAATGGGACTGGCCGGTTCTCCTTTGTCAAAGTGTACTGATATACCACTGTATACGGGCTTATCGGGACACACCTTCTTCAGTGACACGATTGCGGCCAGGATATGTGAACTCAATGTAGTATCCGCATTGCATGCGCTGCTGGTGCTGCGCAATGAAGAGCGGCTTGGCGATTATCGAAGGAAAGTCAGTGAGCTTCTGAATATAAAGCGTCTCAAGTAGAAAGTTGATTATATATGCACTAATATATTAGATTATTATGAGGTGAGAATATGCGTTTTACAGGTAAAGTAGCAATTGTGACCGGTTCTGGTTCTGCCCGGGGGATAGGGCGCGAAACAGTCATGCTTTTGGCAAAGGAAGGCGCCAAGGTAGTAGTAGCTGATATGAATTACGAAGGTGCAAAAAGCGTTGCCGGAGAAATTGAGTCAATGGGAGGCACTGCATTTCCTGTCCAGGTAGATATTACCGACGAAGCGTCCGTTAAGGCGATGGTGGAGTCAGCTGTAGCAAAATATGGAAGACTGGATATTCTTGTGAACAATGCAGGCATAACCCAGCCCATAACTACTATGGACATGACTCCGGAGGATTTTATGAGGATCATAAAGGTAAATCTATTTGGAACATTTTTATGCTCCAAAATGGCTGTACCGGAAATGGCAAAAAATAAATACGGCCGGATTGTCAACCTTAGCTCAGTGTCAGGAAAGAGGGGCGGAGGAGTATACGGAGGCTCCCATTATTCTGCGGCCAAGGCAGGGATTCTGGGGTTTTCGAAAGCACTTGCCCGTGAAGTGGTAAACGATGGAATAACAGTAAACTCAGTATGCCCCGGTCTTGTGGATACTGATATCCGTGCCGGAATTTCAGATGAAGCTGAACGTGCAATATGGACTACTATACCAATGCTGCGCCCTGCAAGTACGAGAGAGATTGCAAATACGATAGCATTTCTTGCATCTGACGATGCATCATATATCACGGGCGAAGACATAGACGTCAACGGCGGCTCCCATATGGACTAAAGCTGCTGTTTGAAGTATAAATAATAAAAAATAGGAGGGACAATCATGAAGAAACGAGTATTAGCAATTCTGCTGGTAGTAACCATGGCGATGCTTGCCGCTTGCTCTGCACCTGCACCTGCACCATCCACTGAGGCTCCTACAACTGAAAAAACTGAGCCTGCTTCCACTCAAAAGGTGGAGTACACCATCAAAATCGGACACAGTGACACGGTTACAAACTTGCTCCACGTATCTCTTGAGCACTTTGCAGATTATGTATTTGAGAAAACCAACGGACGCGTAAAGGTGGATATCTATGCGGCGGAATCTTTGGGAAGCAATGCCGAGATGTCCGAGATGGTATCCATGGGAAACCTTGACTGCATTATGATGCCTGCTGGCCAGGAAGCTGTCTATGCACCCAAAATTGCGGCTTTAGGATTACCATTCCTATTTGCCAACTATGAGCAGGTTTATAAAGTATTGGACAGTGAGGTTGGTGAATCTCTCGTTAAAGACCTTGCCAATCATAATATGATTCAGTTGTCATACTGGGAAAACGGGTTGCGTCAGATTACCAACAGTGTTCGTCCCATAGAGAAGCCTGAAGATTTGAAAGGCCTCAAGATCAGGACACCGGAAGATAAAATGACCCTGGCGATATTCAAAGCTCTTGGTGCCAGTCCGTCACCTCTTGCTTTCTCGGAACTCTATCTTGCTTTACAGCAGGGTACCTTTGACGGACAGGAAAACCCGGTATCAAATATATATGCAAACAAATTCCAGGATGTACAAAAGTATATCACAATTTCCAATCACAAGTATGAACCCAAAAATATGATATTCAGCCTTTCTACATGGAATAAACTCCCTGAAGATATAAAGGCAGTACTTCTTGAAGCATCCAAAATATACGGCAAGGAGCACCGCAAGGCTATAGCCGACAGCGCCGACAGCATGCTGAAAGAGCTGGAAGCTGCAGGAATGAAGGTTTCACGTCCCGACACAACCGTATTCCAGGAAGCAACAAAGTCCGTTTATACTGATTTCTATGCACAAAACGATTGGGCAGAAGACATTGTAAAGCAGATTAAGGATATAATAGCAACTGTAAAATAATCACAAAGATCCTACTGACAATTAACAGGGGGGTGCAGTCATCCCCCCCTGTAACACCCTTTGAAAGAGGTGAGAATTATCAAAGCAACAATAGAAAAAATCAGCTTTTCTTTAAATAAAGCAGCGACAGCGATAACAATTTTTCTCATGGCATTCCTGTCAGTATTATTTTTTGTATCTGTATTTTGGAGGTTTATACTGAACAACCCTATAGTCTGGCAGTATGAGACTACTCTGCTATGTTTATCCTGGGTGGTTTTCATCGGTATGTCCATGACATTCAAGGCAAAGGAGCATATGGCCCTGACCTTCGTGACCAATGCACTTAAGCCGAAGGTAAGGGTGATATGGCTGAATGTTATTGATTTTGTCTGTATAGTATTCCTGATTATTGGAATTATAGCAGGTGCATCTGTTGTCAAATCGACATGGAGCAATTATTATCTTACTCTTCCATTTATTCGCAAGAGTTTCTTCTATCTGGCATTTCCAATAGGATGTGCAATATCAATATTTCATCTGATAAATAACATTTATACAAGAGATCTGGCTTCCGTAGCCATTCGTGGTTCCGATGAAGTCGAGCAGCTTGCAAAGATGTCGAAGGAGGTGTAGGCACATGATGATTTATGGACTTTTGTTAATAGGGCTCTTTATGATATTGATGGTTCTGGGTGTACCTATTGCTTTTTCTTTGGCATTGTCTGCAATAATTACAGTTGTAACTACCGGTAACTTCACTGTCACTGCAATAATACACAGGATGATAGGCAACTCAAGCTCATATACACTTCTTGCGATACCATTCTTCATATTGGCTGCGAAGCTAATGAACACAGGCGGAATCACAAGACGAATATTCAGGGCTGCCTCCGCATGGGTGGGAAGTATTCCCGGAGGCCTCGGTCATGCCAATGTAGTTGCATCAGTTATCTTTTCGGGCATGAGCGGCTCAGCAGTCGCTGATGCAGGCGGTCTTGGACAGGTTGAGGTAGATGCAATGAGGAAGGATGGCTTTGATGATGATTTTTCGGCAGCTGTTACCTGTGCGTCGGCAACTATTGGACCGATTATTCCACCAAGCATTCCTGCAGTAGTATACGGAATGATGACAGAGGTATCAGTAGGTTCATTGTTCATAGGCGGCATCATCCCGGGCTTGCTGCTGGCCATTGCCTGCTCTGTACTGGTTTATTACATTAGTGTAAAGCGCAAGTACCCCGTAAGAAAATTTAGCTGGAAAGAGGTAGGTGCTTCCACTGCCGATGCACTCCTTTCTTTGCTGACACCTGTTATAATCATAGGAGGTATATGGACGGGCATATTCAGTCCAACAGAGGCTGCTGCCATGGCTACCTGCTACGCGTTTTTCCTGGCGGTAATAGTCTATCGTGAGATGAGCCTAAAGGAAGTCGCCACTGCAATAGAAGAGACAGTGCGTGATTCGGCAGGCATACTGCTTATTATATGCGGTGCTGCCGCATTCTCATGGCTGGTCACCATGCTTGGCCTCACTGAGACATTTTCTAATGCTTTGACTTCTCTTACGGACAACAAGTATGTAATGCTTCTGATATTGAATATTGCATTCTTAATAATCGGAATGTTCATGGAAGCGCTGGCTACCATGACAATAACCATACCATTCCTGATTCCGCTTATGAACAATTTTGGAATCGACCCTGTGCATCTAGGAATAGTGCTGATTCTAAACCTTATGATAGGCCTTTCTACGCCTCCTGTGGGAACGTCGCTGTTTGTATGTGCCAAGGTTGCGAATATATCAATTGAAAGAATGTATAAGGCCATTTTGCCATTCCTGGTTCCGCTGATACTTGTACTGTTCCTGATTACGTATGTACCGGGCCTTGTAACATGGCTTCCCGGAATGATGCTTAAATGATAATCGATTTATGAATAATATTGCCTGTTTAAGCTAAAATAATGACAGAACAAAAGCTGCGGAGGTGTTATAGTGGATAGCAAAAGCTTGAACAGCAATAATATGATGAGCGCCAGGGATTGTCTTCAAAGAGCTTGGAACAATACAATGGAGCTGGTCAGAGATTTTGAAATGTATTCAAAGAGGATAGACGACGGAGAAGTGGCAGAAACCTTTAAGAAAATGGCTGAAGAACAAGGCGTTATGGCACATGACCTGAGAGAACTTTATAATAGGTATGACAACCAGAAAAAGTAAAAGACCGGAATCGGTCTTTTTTCTTTGTAAAAATGTGAGGTGATTAGTATTTTCAGGATAAATGATATTATTGATCTGCCGGTGTTCGACTGTGTATCCGAAGAAAAGCGATGCACTGTCAGAGATGTAATTATTGACACAAAGGAAAACAGATTACATATCCTAATATGCAGGGAGAGGATGCTCGGCAGGTCATTGGAAGCAATACCCTATAAAAATGTCGAATCAATTTCCCAGAATGGTATACGGGCTTCGGGCAATATCAGCCGTATGAGTCCAAGGGGCTTTTTGGCAAAGCAGAGACGTTACAGCAGCTATCAGGACATTTTGGGAAAGCTTGTGCAAAGTCCCAGAGGGGAGCCTCTGGGCATAATAAGGGATATCCTTTTTGATACAAACACAGGAATCATAAAGGCATATGAGCTGTCAGAGGGGTATTTTGACGATTTTATCAGGGGCAGGCATATAGTAGAACTGGAACACGGATATACACTTACGGGAAGCAATGCTGTTATTAAAGAAAACACTGCTAAAGGCATGCTTAAAACCCAGTAAGCAGTAATTTTATACATATCCGAATCATAATTAATATATATAATACGGAAAATAAGAATGATGCGACATATCTGAAGTTTGCATAACCCTCCGCAAGAGACAGTATAGTATATCGAGGCACACGGATTATGATTTTGACAGGCCTATACTGATATGCCTTTGGAAAAGTTCTGACGGTGTCAAAAGGCCCTCCATGGCCCGAGACACCTAAGCCGACCTCCTGTCGGCTTCACGAACTTTTTACCAAAGCCATATCAGAGGCCTGTTGCCAAAATGTATAAAAGTGTGCCCTGCTATACTATACAAGCTCTTGCTGGGTTATGCAGACTTATAACTGTGCCGCATTATTCGGGAAATTGGTGCGTGGCTTGAATAATGTGGCGCATCTGAAGCTTGTAGCCATCCTGCAGAGCACTGGCCTTGTATAACAGCGAGCACTTATTGGATTTGGGCAACAGAATCGAGAGAAGATACGCAGTAAAATCCGTGGGATTTACGTGAGGTAAATCCAGCACATACCAACAGGAGGTTGGGTTTATGTGCGTCAGGATTTTACAAGTATCAAGCTCTGATTCTGTCCAAAGCTAATGTCGTGCGAGTCGGTATACAAGGTTATTGCTCTGGGAGTATGACTGCAAACTTATAGTTATGATGCATTATGCTTCAACTCTGCCACAATATTTATATAGGATGAACAATATGAACAATATTTGGGGATCAAAGAAGGTCAATATAAGACTTATTCATATTATCATAATTGCAGCATTGGTTTTTATTGTGTTCAAATATGGCATTGCCATCAGCACAGTGATAAAGCCCTTTATAATTGCGGCAGCCTTTTCTTACCTGCTGAACCCTATAGTGAAGGTTTTTGAAAAAAAGGGCATCAGAAGGATTTTCGGAGTTCTTATTGTATATCTGATTTTTATAGCTATTATTTTGCTCCTGTCTTTTGTGCTTGTCCCTAAGCTGATAAAGGAAATCAGTGCGTTGGTTGTCAATATCCCCCAATACTCAAGGCAGATGCAGGAGCTTTTTCGGCAATTCCAGGACGGATATATGAAGAGCGGGCTTCCGGAGAGTTTTAAGGATGTACTGGATGATAACATACTTATGCTGCAAAGCATGATTCTCACACTTTTGCAGAACATTGCCAACGGTATAATAGAAATCTTTTCACAGTTTTTTAATATAATAATAGTTCCGGTGATTACATTTTATATGCTGAAAGATGCGGAGTACTTCAAGAACCAATTTATTCTTTTGCTGCCGAAGGCAAAGCGCGTGAAGCTTATTATATTACTCAGGGATATTGATAATGTTTTTGGTAAATATATAAGGGGGCAGATTATTATAGCCAGCTTTGTGGGTGTACTGACAACTGCCGCCCTTATATTGATTAAAGTAAAATATGCCTTTATACTGGGTATCTTTGCCGGCATAGCAAATATAATACCATACTTCGGGCCCTTTATAGGAATTATACCTACAATATTGTTTGCACTGCTGGATTCAACCGGTAAAGCATTGTATGCTGCAGGAGCCTTTATTCTGATACAGCAGCTGGAAAGCGGATTCCTTACACCAAGGATAATCGGAAAGAGTGTGGGAATACACCCTGTTTACGTTATCATGTCCCTTATAGCGGGAGGCAGGCTTTTTGGAATCATAGGGCTTATTATGGCTGTGCCCGTATTGGCTGCAATTAAACTGACGCTCAGACATGTTCTCAGGGATAAGCAGGGAAATTAAAACCGTACAAAAGCATACATGACATATGGCATACATAACAACAAAT
>JAGOLK010000062.1 GCA_017994115.1 Clostridia bacterium
GAAGCTTGAAGATTGTCATTATTAAGCCTACTCGTATTATTATATGGACTTTAATTAATAATTATGGAACTGCTTATTTCATCTTAATAGTACCGTTGGCGTAATACGGAAACTAATTTTCTGAAAATTCTGATTCACATTATCCACATTATCCACAGAGATATGCACATATGTTCGGCTAGCTGTGCAAATTCTCTTGTCCCAATGTATATACTGCCGTGTATAATTATCATGCAGAATTTATGTTAATCGTACAATTTAATTATTCACAATATCCCCAGGTTATCCACAGGCAAAACCATATTCAAGTTTTAAAAAACAAGGAGCCTTCTACAAAATACTACGAAAGCTCCAATAAAACAACAAAATTTTATAATTATGTAAATTAAGTTGCTGTTATGTGCTTTTCCTTGTTCACAAATTTTGTGAACTGTCCCAGCCAAATCAGTTCAATAGTACCCGTGGGTCCATTCCTCTGCTTGGCAATATTGACTTCTCCGATATTCTTTTTCTCTGTATCAGGATGGTAGTATTCATCTCTATATAGGAACATTACAACATCAGCGTCCTGTTCTATAGCTCCCGACTCTCTCAGATCAGAGAGAACCGGTTTGTGATCTGCTCTCATTTCAGGTGCACGGGAAAGCTGTGACAGCGCTACCACCGGAACATTGATTTCTCTGGCTAAAGCTTTTAGTGATCTTGATATTTCAGATATCTCCTGCTGCCTGCTTTCGGCATTGCCTTTCCCCTGCATAAGCTGTAAATAGTCTATTACAATAAGTCCAAGGTCATGTTCCAGCTTGAGCCTTCTGCACTTTGCCCTCATTTCGGTTATAGAAATAGATGGTGTATCATCTATGTAAATTGGTGCTTCCGAAAGAGGGCCCATTGCCCTTGCAAGCTTTACCCATTCATCCTCGTTGATATCGCCTATCCTTAAGCGGTGAGCATCAATAAGAGCTTCCGAACACAACAACCTCTGTGTAAGCTGCTCCTTGGACATCTCCAGGCTGAATATCGCAGTGGTAATTTTTTCCCTTACCGCTGCGTGCTGGACTATGTTCATCATAAACGAGGATTTTCCCATAGAAGGCCTTGCGGCAATAAGTATAAGGTCGGACTTCTGCAAGCCTGAAAGCTTGTTGTCAAGATCATGAAAGCCGGTAGGAACTCCTGTGATTTTTCCCTTGTTCAGATACAATTGCTCTATTCTGTCAAAGTTTGCATTAAGTATATTTTTTAGATGAACAAAGCCCTGGGTAGACCTATTCAGGGATATATTGAATATGCCTTTTTCAGCATCATCTATGATTTCTCCTATGTCCTCCTCAGCCTGATAGCTCTTCTGGATTATCTCGTTGGATGATTTTATAAGCTTCCTAAGCAAAGACTTGTCTTCTACAATTTTGGCATAATACTTGACATTGTGCGTCGTCGGAACAGCATCCATAAGGTTGGTCAGAAAAGTTATTCCTCCCACTGCCTCCAATGTATTCCTGGTCTTAAGCTTCTCAGTGAGTGTAATAAGGTCTACAGGTTCCCCCTTGTTGTATATATCTACTATAGCCTCAAATATCTCCTTATGTGCTTCCCTGTAAAAATCTTCTCCGGAAATAAACTCTGTGGCTGTGGATATAGCTTCCTTATCAAGGAGCATGGCTCCCAAAACCGATTGTTCGGCTTCTATATTGTTGGGCGGTATTCTCTGTATCATTTCACTCATTTCATCCACTCCTAGAATCTATTGTTCATCAAACATAAAACCGATTACCTCTTGAATATTGCCTGCGGGAATTATATTTATTCCATCCAGGCCACTGGCTTCTTCCTTGTTTTCTTCAGGAATTATGACATTCTTGAAGCCTGCTCTTTTGGCCCCTGAAACTTTTTCAACGATACTGCCTACTGCCTTGATACGGCCCCTTATGGATATTTCCCCGGTAATGCAGGTATCCTGTCTTGCCGGCCGCTCCAATATTGCCGAATACAAAAGGCAGGTTATTGCAGCTCCGGCGGAAGGCCCGTCAACCTTCCCGCCGCCTACGCAGTTAACATGAATATCATATTTGTTAATATTCTTATCTGTTATTTTCCTTATAACCGAAAGAGCATTGAATAAAGAATCCTTTGTCATACTGCCGGCTGTTTCATTGAACCTTACAGTGCCCGCTTCATCTTCCCTGGCAAAGCACACTGCTTCCAATTCGATTACATTGCCGATAAAGCCGTTCACCCCAAGGCCGTTAATCCGCCCGATTTCTCTAATGCTCTCCGCTTTTTTCTTGTTCAACGGCACGTATCTGCCTTTGCTTAATACTTCCTTTATACAATCAATGGATATTTCATTATCCTTGTCTTCACTGTCATTTATCATGCTGCTGTAGCAGTCAGCAAGAATATTGACTGCTTTTCTGGCTTCGTAAGTATAGCTGCTTATCAACTCTGCCCCCTCTGCACTTATTCGGGCACCAAGCTTATCAGCCGCATTCAATACTATTCTGGCAATATCGGAACTGCTTAAAGGATTGAAGAATACTTCCGCACAGCGTGATCGAAGAGCCGGGTTTATTTCTTCCGGCTGCCTGGTGGTTGCTCCGATAAGAATGAAATCGGCGGGAGCACCTTCCTCAAACAGAAGCTTTATATACCGGGGTATGTTTTCATTATTGACATCATAATATGAGGAATCAAATTTTACCTTCTTGTCCTCCAGCACCTTAAGCAGCTTGTTCTGGAGCATCACATCCAGCTCACCAATTTCATCTATAAAAAGCACCCCTCCATGAGCTTCGGTAACCAGTCCGGGTTTAGGCTCGGGAACCCCCATCTCTGCAAGCTCCTTGTTGGCTCCCTGAAAAATAGGGTCATGGACCGAACCTAAGAGGGGATTTATTGATTCCTTTGGATCCCATCTTAGGGTTGTTGCATCAACTTCAACGAACTTGGCAGTTCTGCTGAAGGGAGTATGTTTCCTCTTTTTCGCAATTTCAAGGGCAAGACGGGCTGTGGTAGTCTTTCCTACACCCGGAGGCCCGTACAATATAACATGCTGAGGAAAGGGTGAGGCTATCTTGGATATCAAAGCTGAAACAGGATTCTCCTGTCCTATTATCTCCTCCTCTTTTTGAGGGCGCATTACATCCATTATTGATTTTGTAAGCCTTACCTTCTTCATTAGCTCCAAGTCCGCATATTTTTTCAGGGTAGAAGCATTCTCAAGTCCTGCATGCTTTTTTATAACCTGCAGCTTCATTTCATTCAAGTATTCTATTTCCCTTGTCTCCATGCGCTTTAAGACTTCCCGTTTTATGCCTTCTTCTATATACCTTTTGGCTGCGGCATCAGAAAGCTTGTCCTTAATATCTTCAATTAAAAATTCCAGCTTGTTCTCTTCAATTCTTTTGTTTTCTATCTTACCGGAAACTATTTCATGCAGTATATAAATCTTTTCTTTATTATCTGTAACATTGTCCAATTTTCTGGTCTTATCACTAGAATACAATTTTTTTGTAAAATCAACAAGTACATCAATTGATACATCTTTGCTGCGTATACTGCTGTGGTTATGACTCACCTCTTAGACCCCTCTCTGTTCTTCAACTTTTACATTTATTAATGCGGAAATCTCGGGATATACCTTGATCTCAACCTTATATGTCCCTAACGCCTTAATGGCATCATGAAGCACTATCTTTTTCTTGTCTATCTCTGTCTTGTGCTGTGATTTTAAAGCATCAGCCACATCCTTGCTTGTTATGGAGCCGAACAATTTGCCGTTCTCTCCTGCTTTTACCTTGAAGTTTACCTCCATTTTTCCAAGCTTGTCAGCAAGCTCCTTTGCGGCTTGCTTTTCCTTATCCTTCTTTATCATTTCAGCGTTTTTCTTTTCCTCCAGCTCTTTAAGCTTCCCTGAGGTAGCCTCTGCTGCAAGTTTTCTTGGGAACAGATAGTTCCTGGCATAGCCGTCGCTGACATTGACCAATTGTTCCTTTTTTCCCAGATCCTTGACATCCTGTAAAAGTACAACCTTCATTTATCTTTCACCTTCCTTAAGATATTCCTCTATGGCTTTTTTCAATAAGCTCATGGCCTTTTCCATAGTAAGCCCCGGAAGCTGTGCGCCGGCCACGGTGAGATGTCCGCCTCCGCCAAGCTTTTCCAGCACCACCTGCACATTAATATCTCCTAGGGATCTTCCGCTTATGAAAATATCCTCCTCAATGCAGGAAAGTACGAAGGAAGCATTCACACCTTTGATATTCAACAGCTCATCAGCGGCTTGAGCTGCAACCAGAGCAGGATTCTTTGCATTCACCGGTATAGTGGAAATTGCTATATTGTTCTTGAACATTTGCGCTCCCTTGACTACCTCAGCCCGGGTCAGGAAAGTTGCCATGTCATCCTGGAAAAGCTGCTTTGTCAGGGTAGTGTCCGCTCCCATCCTTCTAAGATAGGATGCAGCCTCAAAGGTTCTGACCCCTGTCTGGAAAGAAAAATTCTTGGTATCTATAAATATCCCTGCGAGCAGGGCTTCCGCTTCTATCTGCTTTATCTTCGGCTTTTCAAACATGTATTGCAGCAACTCGGTTACAAGCTCGCTGGTAGAAGATGCATAGGGCTCTATATATGTGATAACCGCATTTTCAATGAATTCGCTGCCTCTTCTGTGATGATCTATTATTGCAATTTTCTCAGCTTTTTCTGCAAGCTGCTTTTGCACTGTAAATGCCGGCCTGTGCACATCTACAACCACCAGCAAAGTATTTGCCCCGCACATTTGAAGGGCATCCTGCGGGCTGACAAATACATCCGCATATTCCTCATCCTCCTGAAGTTCCGACCATAGGTTTGCTATACCTGCATTTACACCGCCAAGTACTATTTTCACTTCCTTGTTCAGGCCTTTGCAGCATCTGTATATGCCCAAGGCGGAGCCCATACAGTCAAGGTCAGGCATTTCGTGGCCCATAATAAGCACATCCTCAGACTGCTCAATAAGCTGTCTTAATGCATAGGCAATTACCCTTGCCTTTACTCTAGTCCTCTTCTCCACAGCCTTTGTTTTGCCTCCATAAAAGGAAAGCTTTTCATTATCTTTGACAACCGCCTGGTCTCCCCCTCTGCCCAGAGCAATATCCATGGCACTGGTACAGAACTTCTGCAGCTCTGCATGGGTCTTCCCGTTAACTCCAACGCCTATGCTTAATGTTATGGGAATTTTGTTGCCTGAATTGATTTCCCTGATGCTGTCAAGTATGTCAAAACGTTTTTCTTCCATTGACATCAGTTGCTTATGATTGAAATAAATCATGTATTCACCGTTGGAATACTTCTGGATGGATGCGTTGTTAAGTGCAGCCCATGCATTGACCCTTCTGTCAACTTCCGCAACCAGGGCAGGCCTTAACGCTTCCTCCGTCTCTTTAATTACCTCTTCAATGTTATCCACCTGAAGTATGGCTGCTATGGGCCTTTCGTCGTTGTATTTGTTCCTGAGGCTGATAAAGTCTGTCTTATCCACAAAATACATTATTATAATATTCTTTTCTTCGCCGCTTTCATTAATATTGATCAAATTGCAGTATATATCATAGTATCTGTCTTTGATATTGATATTCTTGAACCTTTCCATTTTATTTTTCAATATCCTGCTGATATCCACACCGCTTAAATAGGAAGACAGCTTCTTGTCAAGTATATACTCTCCTTGAAAAATACTCGAAAAAAGCATATTATACCAATTGATAACGCCTTGATCATCAATAATAACCAATGGAAACGGCAGGTTAAGAATAGCATTTTTGGTTGCAGTATCTACATTTTCAGATAAGTTTTCTATATATAATCTGAGTTCTTCCTTTTTTCTGCTTGCAGCATGAAGATTGTGGTAAACCAGATATCCCAGAAGCAGTGCGCCAGCCAAACCCAAAAAAACATTGTAATAGCCTATGACTACTACGGCAATGGCGAGTATCCAAAGAGATATGCTCACATCCGGCCCCCATATGTCCGAAAACTTGCGAATTTTCATCTCACACCTCCAATGCGATTTTTGGGCTTCAACCGTCTAAAATCAAACGCCAGGTCTAATATACCGATAAAGGCTATAACCTGAATAAAGGTAAGAATAATAAAAACAGTCATTATTCTCCGTAATGCTTTCGGGATACCGTATTTATCCCCATAAACCCTTGCAAAATAAACAACTACCGAAATTCCAACAACAGAGAAAATCAGTGATAATATAGTAGAGATGTTTAAAGCAACTGTATTGAATCCGGGAACCTTAAAGTATGATCCTACCCCTGCAAGAACAGCCGTTCCAAGCAATATGTATGAATATGGTTCGGTAAGCCTCCATTTTGAAAATTCATCTACGTCGGGCAGAATAAGGCCGATTCTTTTCAAAATTAGTCTTGTAAGTTTATAATCAATAAATGAGAAAAATATGCCTGATATCAACAACGAAGAAGGAATCACATACTTCATCAGCTCTATTGCCTGAGTAAAGTAATCCTTAAATTCCTGCAATCTTTCCTCTGCAGCACCAAACTGTCTATATATATCCAAGGATATTTCCAACTGCTTCCTGAAGGCAGAATCAAGATTTGATAAAAACTCCAATCCGTCAATGCCTGCAATCTTTAATGACAGCAGAAATTCACCCGCCATGCCCACGGACAGTACTACACCACACACTAGAATTACTGCATATGGATTCACCCTTTTGTTTATCATATGCCCCATTAATACTCCCGGGACACCAAAACCAATCAGAAGCCCAATTCCTACCAGGGGCTGCGTCACCAGAGAAACCACCAACCCGGCAGATAAGGCAGACAGTATACTTGCTTTAATGCCGTTTCTATAACCTACTATTATTACCGGTACAGGCCAAACCATAGCTATTATTCCGAGATACTGCGTATAATAATACAATATTCCCAAAAGTGCAGTGACCCCTGCAAATATAGCGCCTTCTACCAGTGCTCTTGTTTGCATTCTCTCCATGCTGAGCCTCTAGCCTTTCTTCGTTTTCAAATAATCGCCAAGATCAGTCAGGTCCCCGTACCATTTTTCCGTCTCGTGCTCCTCCAGCATTCCTAGCCGTATCTTTTCCAGTATCTTGGTATCAATCATTGAATATGGCACTCCAAGCCTTTTACCAAGCAGATATGTAACCAGTACAAGGTTTGCCAGTATATCCTGAATGACCCCCTGTCCCACCTTGGTACCTTTCAGCAGATTCTGATATAGTGATGCAACGGTGGTTAAGAGTTCACTTTTCAAAAACTCTATCATTTTTATATTTTTTGTAATGTCAGTGTCCTGGTTTAACAAGCTAATCCCCCCATTACATTATTTGACCTTGTCCACTATTAATATTATATTCCAAATACTATAAAAAATTAGTCAAACCATGTTCGGGAAGCTTATTTTATCTTACCACAATTCGTCAAAGTAAACAACAAATCAAAATGTCTTGTAATCTTTGGAACCACTGGATTTGCAAGCCATATAACCTTCCAATGCCAAGCAGCCTAACCTGTTCCTTAATTCGACACGCTGAATATAATACCTTCCCAAAAACCCCTTTTAAATATTGGAATTAGCGGTATTGTATAGCATTTCATAATCCGAAAAAATAAACCCGGGGGCAAAAACCTCCGAGTCCAATATTTATTCTTCTAATCGGTAGTAAAGGGCAGGAAAGCTATGTTCCTTGCTCTCTTTATTGCTATTGTAAGCTGTCTCTGATGTTTTGCGCAGTTTCCGGAAATTCTTCTCGGAATTATCTTGCCTCTTTCAGAGATGAATCTTCTCAGTTTGTTTACATCTTTGTAGTCTATATGTTCAACTTTATCTATGCAAAAGTTACAAACTTTTTTCTTCGGCTTTCTCATCTTTCCGCCGCCGGTTCTTTCGCTGCTACCGCGTCTGTTCAATCATTTTCCCTCCAATCTATATGTTTTACGTAACATATCTGTTAAAACGGAAGCTCATCCTCTTCTTCAGCCAGGTGGAAATCACCATAATCCAAATCGGATCTGCCTTCATTGCCTTGTCCCTTTGCATCAGAGCCTCTATCCAGGAAGTCAACTTCGTCCGCTATCACTTCTGTTGCATAATGCCTTTTGCCATCCTGATCATCCCAGCTTCTCGTCTGGAGTCTTCCTGAAACGGCAACAAGCCTCCCCTTCTTTATGAACTTTCCGCAATTATCCGCAGATTTTCCAAATACAATTATCGGTATAAAATCTGCAGTTGGTTGACCTTCCCTCTTATAGGTCCTGTCAACAGCGATAGTGAATTTAGCTATTGGTGTTTGATTATCTGCTGTATACCTGATTTCAGGATCCCTAGTCAATCTGCCCACCAGGGCAACTTTATTCAACATAATCACACCGCCTAAATTTTTTTCTTTCCAATTCCTTTGTGTTACTCTTCAATTTTTATTATCATGTGTCTTAAAATCTCTTCTGTTATGCCGAATACTCTGTCCAGCTCTTTTGGTACAACCTGCGATGCTTTATACTTCATATAAACATAGTAGCCTTCTCCGATATCGTCTATAAGATAAGCGAGCTTTCTTTTGCCCCAGTCATCTATAGCTTCGATTTCACCGTTTTCTTCAACAATTGCCTTGAACTTCTCCTGAAGAGCTTTTATACCTTCTTCATCAACGGTAGGCCTGATTATATATATGGTTTCGTACCTGTTCATAAAAATTCACCTCCTCCCCACGGACTAACGGCCCTATCTGAATATGATAGAGCGAGGATATTTACGCAATTATAGATTATAACACTATATAAAGCTTTAATCAATATTATTCTCTTCAGGTGCTGCGCTTTTTATTACCTTTTTAACAGATTTTTCAAACTTAGGCCTTGGAAGCATCACTATTCTGCCGCATTTCAGGCATTTTATCTTGAAATCGGCTCCCACCCTTATGACTTCCCAGTGATTATCACCGCAGGGATGTTGTTTTTTTGTTTCCACAATATCTCCAAGGTTGAATTGTTTCGGGTAATACATATGCATCCATCCTATCCTATATTAATTACTTTGCCGGCAGAATTCATCTTTTCAATTATTGAATACATATTTCCGACTATGCCGACCTGGAGTTTATCCTTTAACTGATAGAAATCCAGGCAGGTGCCGCAGCTTATAATCTCCACTCCTGAGTTTTCCAGCTTCTTAATATTCTCCGCCACCTCTGAGCCCTCTGCGGTAAGCTTGACACCACTGTTTAGAAACATCACAGCCTTTGGCAGCGGTGTGGCTTCGCTAAGCGCGTAAGTATAGCTCTTTATCAGCACCTTCCCCAGCTCCTCTGCCCCTTGGCCTAATTTGTCCGAAGTTATTACTATTACCGTGCTGTCCTCTTTTGTTTCCGTACTTTGTGCTCCCGCTGCCTTTTTTATTTTTATGTGATAACAGCCGTTTTCGTCAGATATCTCGTATTTACAGCTTAAATTTTCAGCCAATCTTGAAACGTTTTCCTTTGCAGTGATATTGTCTACAATAGTCACTACCTCGCCCTCCGCCATTCCTTCAAGGGCCTTTTTGGTGAGTATTACCGGTTGAGGACACACAAGCCCTCTGGCATCTATTTCTTTCATGCTTATCCTCCTCACTCTATGGTGCGATACGATTTTTGTTATAACGAGGCTAATGATGTCTCCCGCTTCGTTGAAACGCTCGGGTAGGTTTTTGCAAGTGTGCAAAAACCCTCATTAAAATCTTGTTATAATATTTGAATTATATCATTAATTATTAATTTTTAAAACTAAAGCAGCATGTTTTGTGTGATTATCGTGTGATAATGTCACCTTGTAAACTATCGTGATAAAATGTCACTATGAAGAATGAGGTGCATTATCTAATGTCCCAAAATCAATTGACTCGTTTTGCTGTATTAACCAAACTAAT
>JAGOLK010000063.1 GCA_017994115.1 Clostridia bacterium
TTAAATACGACAAGGAAAGAGATATCTATATATGTCCAGCGGGTAAAGAATTATACAATCGAAGAACCAGAAAAAGTAAAGGTAAAGTAACAGGCTTTGATTATAACAACTACGAAGCTTGTAAAGACTGCAAATATAAAACCCGCTGTACTACTAGTAAGAAAGGTCGCAGCATAACACGGCATGTAGACCAAGACTTTTTAGATACTATCAATATACAAACAGAGCAAAACATTGAAAGGTATAGGCTTCGCCAAGCGGCGGTTGAGCATCCCTTTGGAACCATCAAAAGGGGTTGGGGAGCCTATTACTTCCTGACTAAAAGAAAAATCTCAGTAACAGCTGAGACAGCGTTAGTATTCCTAGCCTATAACTTCAAAAGAGTAATGAATATTTTGGGAGTTAAAGAAATGCTAAAAAGGTTGGAAGAAAGAAAGAAACTGGCACTTGTATAGGATGCCAGTTCTTTTAAATTATTATACTAATCAGTGTGACAGTTCCAAGGGCTTACTATTATAGGTTATCTCATAAATGTTGTCACACGGTCTGACGTCCCCGTGTCCGTCTTTTATTTCATTGCAAAGGTATTCCTCAGCTGTTTGGGAGTAAAAATTCCCATGAAGAAGAGTACCAGAAAAAAGAACACAATGCCTGTAATGCTTGATACTGTCATGTTGAAGTTTTGCAAAGCCCTTGCCACAAGATACAGGTTGCAGCACTTTATAACGATGAGCATTCCAATAAAGGCAAATAGGGGCTTTATAAATATATTGGCATAATCTATATGTATATTGGGAATACGCTTTAAGTCTGCGAGATTCCACAGGCAAATCAACACTGCGCTTGCACAGAATCCGATTACAAATCCATAAATTCCTATAGAAGGTATCGGTATGAGTAAATATGAACATATGACGGATATAACAATATGCAGGATTGAGTTTTTCAGAACCACGTGCTGCTTCCCGACACCGTTCAAAACCGCAAACAGGGTGAACTGCCAGTATTCAAAGGGACATACGAAAGACATCCAGAAAAGCATATTGCCGGCCTCGGGGCATTTGAAGAATATTCTGCACAGCTCCCAGGGGAATACAATAAATAGGGCAGTTGAAGCAAATGCGATTGCTGAAGTGATTTTGAGGGAGTCATTGCATTTCTTGTTAAGCGCCGTCCAATTGCCTGTGGCATAGGAGGCGGCTATGGCAGGGACAAGAGTAATGCCAAGGGAAGCAACAATAATGAAGGGGAAGAAAAGCAGGGGCATTACCATACCTGTTACCTGGCCGTATAAGGATAATGCATTTGAGTTGCTGTAGCCTGCCGCACGAAGCTGCATGGGTATCAGAATGGCTGTTATCATGTCCATGATTGTTGTCAGGGCACCGCTTAGAGACAAGGGAAGAGCTGTTTTAAGTATTCTGGTTATGATATGTATAGTTGAATCAGTCTTTGTATGAATTGCAGCTGCTTTTTTGGTTTTGTAGCAGAAGTACAAAAGAACGAGGCTTATAAACTCTCCTGCAGCCATCGCTGCCATTACACCCGCACAAACGTATTCGATTCCTAACGGAAGCAGATAATATGTAGTCAGAAGAAGTCCTCCCAGCCGGATCATTTTTTCAAGTATGTCAATCATGGCCGGAGGCTTGACATATTGCAGCCCGTAAAAATATCCTTTCAACACGGCACTTAAGGATATGAAGAATATGGCAGGAGTAAATACCATGATTGAGAAGAAGGTCCTGCTGTCCTTGAGGACATATCTGGCCAGGTATTCAGAGTTAAAGAATATAAAGGAGCATAAAGCCAAGCTCCATATCCCTACTGTAATCCCGCAGATTTTAATAATCTTGTACATATTCCTGTAATTGCTGCCGGGAGCCTGTTCAGCGATCAGCTTTGATACTGCCGTAGTTATTCCTCCTGAAACCAAAGTTATAAAAAGCAGGTATAAAGGAAGGACCAGCTGATATACACCAACACCTTCAGAACCTATTGCCCTGGTAAGAAATACCCTGTATATAAAGGACAGGGATCCGGTAATGAGGTTTGTCATCGTAAGAATAAATGCCCCTTGTATGTATGTGAGCTTTTTCAATGCTTATCCACTCCTTATTAAAACCCTATAATAAATAAATATTACAGGGGCAAGTACAATATTAACAAAAAAGAAGGCAGCCGGTTTTGGCTGCCGAGAGAGTGGATATGACCAAGATTTGATTTATTCCTTTTCTATTTCTACCAATATTCCATTGGAGAACCTTAAAGTCAATTCATCGTTTACTCTAAGGTCTTCAACCCTTTTAGTTTCATCATCGATTATCACTTTTACATCTGAATCCACTGTGTAGGTTTTGGTTGTGTTATCAACTTTTACATTGATTTTCTTTACAGTGCTGATGCTTATTCCCGTAAGCGTGCCGGTTACTTCTGTTTCATCATCTTCTGCTATAACTTCTGTTACTATATCGGCGACAATTTCTACTTCCACTTTCATACCTACTTCAAAATCCGAAAAGCTTGCATCGTCATTATCGTTTACTGTTATTTCAGCACTGCTTGGTATTGTGAGAGAAACTGTTGTGCCGTTTGACTTCTTTACTTTTATTTGCTTGCTGCTTGAATTAATTGCGCTGATTGTTCCTTCTACAGTAACAACCTCATCCAATTCTACTATTTTTGTTTCGGACAGCTTGTTGTTGTTCTCGTCAACAAACCTGATAGCATCTATTCCGTCAAAATTCTTGAATTTTACAATGCTGTACGGATATACCGTATCGCTGCCGCTGGTGGATGAAGGAGTGTCGATATCTACTACTGTTTTGATTGTATATTTATTTCCGTTTTCAATCTTGTATACGTCATCTATACTGATCTTATAGTCGTCAGAATTCTTTTTGCCCATTGTTGCTATAAGGTAGACATAGTCGTCATATTCATAAGCCTTGTAGTATTTATTGAGTTTTAAATAATCAACCTGATCCTTCAATCTGTCGGATAAATCATCATAATCAACTTCGGAAATAGAAACTTCTTCATCATCAGCATCTTCTGCAGTAACCTTTGTAACTTTGTCATCGTCTATTTCAATTTCTACGCTCATTCCTACCTCAAGATCCGAGAATTCTGCATCATCATCGCCGTTTACAATGATTTCAGCACCGGAAGGAACTGTATAGCTTACTTTTGAGCCGTTTGATTTTTCAATTCTTATTGTTTTGCTGCTGGATGCCAGGCCGTATATTTTACCTTCAACGATGGTTATTTCATCAAGGTCTTCAATTTCCGCGCTGTCAAGTTCATCACCATCATTATCTACGAATATTACTTCCTTGATATCATCAAAGCTCTTAAATTTTACTACGCTGTAAGGGTAGGTTATTGCCTGGGTGACATTGGAGCCGGAAGAAGGTTCGTCTGTATCAACTACTGCTTTTATAATATATTCACCGTTATCCCCAATCTTATATACCTTTTCTATGTCTATATCATAACCGCCGGTTCTCTGCCTGCCCATTGCAGCCACGAGATAAATATAGTCATCATATTCGTATGCTGCATAGCTTTCCTTGGACTTCATATCGTCTATTTCATCCTTAAGTACTTTTGGAAGGCTGCTGTCGGATACAGTACGGAAGGAAACTGCAATTTCATCTTCCTCATCATCGTCATCTTCTTCAGCATTCTTTACAACTTCAATAAATATTACGTCTTTGCTGTTATTCAGCGTAAGCTGCAGAATATCGCCTTTTACCAGGTCTTCTATAGTTTCAAAGGAACCATCCCTGTACACCTGTACATCTTCAAGCACATCGTAAGTTACAGTGACTCCTTTAACCTTGACTGTGATTTCATTGTCATCAACATCTGCAGAGACAAATACTGTGCTGTTCTTTCTGTTGTCAGTGTCCGGAAGGTCGAACTTGCCTTCAGCCCTGTCGAGAAGTACGGCCATTTCAGCCCTTGTCACAGGCTCCATTGGCTTGAACATATTTTTTTCATTGCCGATCATAATTTTCAGTTCACTTACAAGGTACACATAACCCACTGATTTATCCGGTACAGCGCTGCTGTCCTTGAAATCCAGTTTTTCATCCATATGCTCCAAAGCTTCTTCGGTTTCTCCCATTGCTCTTATGATATACTTTGCAATTTCATGACGCTTTGCAGGTTGGTTGGGATTGAAATCCTTCAGCTCTTCAGGGAGCAGGATTCCTTTTTCTATTGCCATGAATATATAGCCATAGCCCCAATTAGGCAATATACCTTTATAGAAGGGATGAACCTTTTTGCCCATGCCTTCCGCTTCTTTGTCATCACCTGTCAGTCTCATAACCATTGCAAGTGCCTCTACATGAGTGACATTGCTCTTCGGCGCATACTTGCCGTTGCCTATGCCTCCGATTATTCCTTTTCCGGCCAGCTTTTCAATTGCATTGAGGGCCCAGGTGATATCAGCGCAATCATCAAATCTGTATTTTTTCACTTCGTTCTTCTTGATTTTGGTCTGCCCATATGCATTACCTTTACCAGGAGTTACAACTTTGATTGTTATATTTCCTCCTGCTGCCGGCTTTTTATTATCTGCTGCAAATACCGTAGTAGTTAAGGAAGAGAGTGTGAATACTACTGCAATTCCTAGTGCCGCCAACTTTTTCTTCAACATAAGATTTCCTCCTTGTTTCTTTTTTCTTTTAATGGTTTTTTGTGTTTAATATACAATTCGCAGGTTGGTTATGGTTTTTGGGTGTAATTTGAAAAAAACTTATCAAATCATTTTATTGACAACAATTCTGTCTTATGATATCTTTAAAAAAAAGATAACCTTTAATTTAGTCCTGTGAGGCTGGTAAGGTTTTGATAGTGTATCTGATGACTGGAATAACTTCATGCCCACAGGTGTGAGGTTTTTTTTATGCCCTGAATGGGTAACCTTTAAATAATAGTCCGGAGAGACTAAGAAGGAGGAGAATACATGAGTTTAAAAGGCAGACATCTGATTGACCCCAATGATTTCAGCCTATCGGAACTGGATGAGATTTTTAACCTGGCTGACAGAATGGCGGACGACAGAGATTCATTTGGGAATATCTGCAATGGGAAAATTCTTGGAACACTGTTTTATGAGCCAAGTACAAGAACAAGGCTGAGCTTTGAATCAGCAATGCTGAGAATGGGAGGAAAGGTACTTGGTTTTTCTGATGCAAGCACAAGCTCGGTATCAAAGGGGGAAAGCATAGCTGACACCATAAGGGTATTGAGTTCATACGCAGATGTTGTGGTAATGAGGCACCCCAAGGAGGGAGCGCCTAAACTTGCTTCAGAATATTCACTAATTCCTATAATAAACGGAGGCGACGGAGGACATCAGCACCCGACACAGACCTTGACAGACCTGCTTACCATAAGAAGATACAAAGGAACATTGGAGAATCAGACAATAGCTTTCTGCGGGGATCTCAAATTCGGAAGGACGGTTCATTCACTGATAAGCGCAATGTCCCGCTATAAAGGATCAAAATTCGTACTTGTATCTCCTGCTGAGCTTAGGCTCCCCGAACACTTGAAGTCAAGCCTTCTGGAAAAGTATGAAGTGGGTATTTATGAAACTGAAAACCTTGAAGAAGTGATAAACCAGGTTGAAGTGCTGTATATGACGAGAATTCAAAAAGAAAGGTTCTTTAACGAAGCAGATTACATGAGGCTTAAGGACAGTTATATTCTCAGCAGGAGCAAGCTTAAGGATTCCAGGGAGGATATGCTGGTAATGCATCCTCTGCCGAGGGTTAACGAGATAAGCTATGATGTTGATGATGATAAGAGGGCAGTTTACTTTAAACAGGCGGAATTCGGAATATATGTGAGAATGGCGCTAATGGCGCTCTTATTGGGGGTGGATGTAAATGTTAACCGTAAATAGCATTAATTGCGGCATAGTAATAGACCATATAGCTGCGGGCAATGGAATAAAAATCTTTGAGAAGCTTAAGCTTGATGAAGTAAATTTCCCGGTGGTGCTTCTTATTAATGTACCAAGCAGGAAGCTTGGCAGGAAGGATATCATAAAAATCGAGAACAAGATAGATGTGGACCTTACAATGCTGGGATTGATAGATCCCAATATAACCGTAAACATAATTGAAAACGATAAGATAGTCAAAAAGATGAATACAATTATACCGGAAGAAGTACAGGGTTTGTTCAAATGCAAGAATCCCAGGTGTGTCAGCAATTTTGACGAGTATGTAACCCCCAAGTTCCACCTGGCCAAAGCCAATGGGAAAATTCATTACAGATGCGGCTATTGTGAGGAATTGACAACCTACAGCATATAAAGTTTGATACGAGATTTCAGCTGGACTTTGAGACATAAAGAATCCCAGGATGCACATTAATTCCTGGGATTCTTTTTTATTATACATATCTATAGTTCTGCAATAATATACTATATGTCTTTAATTTAAAGATGTACAATTTATAAGAACACTTTAAATGACAGTAATATCAAGCTTTGTTACGCAATACTATGATGTTCCGCTTTCAAATGTGGTTTTTGTTATATGGGTTCACTTCGGTATGATGTTTAAAGAGTTTTTGCAGAAATATCAAAATATTGTTAATATGGTTATGATACTATTTTTAATTCATTCTGCAATAACTGCATCGGGGGTAGCCGAACTAATTAAGAGGTGATTCATATGGAGAGATTTATATATAAAAAGTCAGCAGGTATTACTGCATTGTCAGCAAGCTTTGCTGATTTTAAATATAAAAAGCACTCTCACAAAGAGTATGCATTAGGTGTAACCCTGCGAGGCATTCAGCAGTATAACTTAGATGGAAGTCTGCAATCATCGTATCAAAATGGTGTTATGCTTTTTAATCCGGAGCAGTCCCATGACGGTATGGCATATGATAAGACAGGTATTGATTATGTTATGGTATATATTGAACCGAAGCTGTTCTTAGAGATCCTTGAAAAAAAAGATATAGTTCGTTTTTCTTCTCCGATTGTGTATGATTACAGGCTTGAACAAAGAATACTTAATCTTGTTGATGCAGTAATCAGCGGAAAAGATGAAGCATTGTGCAGCGAGCTGCTTTTGTTTCTTGTCGATAGCTTTTCCCAGTCCAATCTATTTACGAGCTACAGGAAAGAAAATGATTTAATCGGAAAAGCAAAAGATATGATTCATTGCAGTCTGGAAAATGTGTTGAGACTTGACGATATCTGCATGAAATTTAATACTTCTAAATTTCAGTTTATCAGAATGTTTAAAGCAAGTACCGGAATTTCACCGTATCAATACTTTATAAACTGTAAGGTAGAGCATGCAAAGCAGTTAATAGAAAAAAATAAAGATGTTTATTCAGCAGTTGCAGAATGCGGGTTTGTCGATTTAACACATCTAAACAAGCATTTTAAAAGAATATATGGAATAACTGCTTTTAAATATTTATCATACTTAAGTTGAGGAGGAGTTTTCAAAATGGAATTTGTTAACAAGATAGTAGTTATAATCAGGGGTGATCTTTTGGTATGGCAAAAACTAAATGTTACAGCATTTTTAATGAGCGGAATTGGCGGCACTCAAAATATTATCGGAGAGCCTTATGTTGATGGTGACGGTGTAGCTTACCTGCCTATGTCACAGCAACCGATTATGATTTATTCTGCAAGCAGCCGGGAGTTGAAAGATTTGCTGAAAAAGGCGCTTACAAAAGAAGTCAAAATGACTATTTATACCGAAGAAATTTTCGAGACATACAATGATGCGGACAATCGTGCCAAGGTTGCAGAGTACAAAACTGATGACCTAAACCTTGTAGGCATTGGAATGATAGGCAAGAAGAATCATGTTGACAGGCTGACAAAAGGACTTAAGCTTCATAATTAGATATATTGTATGAGATATTTATTGAGAGTCGGGTTACAGTAACAATAGTCGTTAGGGTTATACTGGAAGTAATTTTATGGTATAATAAAAAAAAGAGGTGTTAATTATGAAGATGCCGGAACTTTCCATCGGAATGTCAAAATCCGTTCAAAAGGTCATAACCAAAGAAGACACTGCATTGAATTTTGGCAGCGGAGCTTTGAAGAATCTGTTGGCAACGCCAACACTTTCTGCGCTGATGATTGAAGCGGCGGTAAAAACTATTGATCCTCTGCTTCCGGAGCACTATATTACAATTGGAAAGAGCATTGAGATTGAGCATGAGCGTGCAACAAAAGAAGGGACAACTGTTACTGTGACTGCTGAGCTTGCTGAGATTAACGGAAGTGTTCTGTCCTTTAAAATTACAGCCTTTGATGAGATCGGAAGGATCGGTACGGGCTATCATGTTAGACAGATTGTGAATTACGATATCCTGATGAAGAAGGTTGAAGAAAGGTTTAGTGTAATGGAGGTCAGGCCTTAAAATTTTCATATAAAAATTTAGAATTTTTGTTGTAATTTTTATCCCGCTGGAATATAATAGAATATAACAAAAAAAATAAATAAGCTCAATCGATCGCTGAGTCCCTTTCAAAAGGGAACGGGGGAACCAAAATATGGGGTGAATCCTGAATAGTCAGGTAGGGCTAAACTCTTTCAGTCCGAATCCGTCAGCTAACCTCGTAAGCGTGGGAAGAGGAGGACTGGGTGTAATTTGAAATAATTGCAGCCGTGGTTTACTCCACGGTTTTTTCTACCCCAAAATTACCTGTTATCACCCGCCTTCTTTAAAAAAAGGAGGTATTGAAATGTCAGTAGCAGCCAAATCGTATAGTGTTGTAAATACATATCATCTCAAAAAGCTTCTTAGAGTCAGAAAAGCAGAAATAAGCGATATTAATTCAATATACGATGTCGCATCCTCGGTAGGAACCTCGGAGAAAATTTCCGAGCAGGGGTTTCTTGTGGATGATTACCAGTCGAAACCTCATAATTATAAAAAGAAAATAGGCCATTGGATTGAGAACCTGGAGCATTTTTATGTTGCCGAATATGATAAGGTGTACGGATTTATGATAGCCTATACCAAAGAAGAGTGGTTAAGGGACAATCCCAGTTGGCTTCAGGATGTATACTGGAATCCGGAATTTGATCCAAGCTGGACGAACAAGTTTATTGTGGTTGACAAAACTGCCGTATTTGCAGATTTGACGGGTATGGGAATCGGAAGCCTTATTTACAAAAGGCTCCTGGAGGATTTAAGGATTGAAGGCATAAAGCATATTTTTGCAGAGACCATAATCAGCCCTCAGCCCAACTTTGCTTCCCTCCAGTTCAGGAAAAAGCAGAAATACAGTCTTGCGGGGGTACGTTACGAGAAGTATAATAATATCCTTTATACCGATTTGATTTACCATAAAAATGTGTTGGAAGCCCTTCCCTGATTAATTGAAAGAACTAAAAAAAGGGATATCGTAAACTATTTATTCAATAGTTTTGCGACATCCCTTTTTTAAATATTATCTACCGGACATGCTTCTTTCAGCCTGCTCGATTAATCTCTTCA
>JAGOLK010000064.1 GCA_017994115.1 Clostridia bacterium
TGGTCATGTTCTTTACTTTATTGAATGATTTTTCTACTGCATCCTCACCGTATTTTTCGCGAACTTCCTTACCGTACTTTTTCTCATTATCATCCAGCAACTTTTGCTTAAAGCCTTCGAATTTTTCTTTATCGGTCATACTAATTCTCCCTTCTGTTAACGCTATGGTTTTTTCTACATTAGCAATCAGCAGATCCAACTGCTCTCTTTTCTCAAGCAGCTTCCTGCGATGTTCCCGCAGTGCTTTAGCCCCGTCAAAAGAAGGCGCCGTCACGATTTCCCTTATGCTGTCAAGGCTCACTCCCAGCTCTCTGTAGAAGAGAATCTGCTGAAGCCTGTCAACTTCCTTCTGCCCATATATTCGATATCCTGATGTATTGATTCTGGCCGGCTTAAGAATTCCAATCTCATCATAATACCTCAGGGTTCTCGTGCTGATACCTGCCAGCTTTCCCAGCTTCTGCACCGTGTATTCCATACCTTCACCGCCTTGAGTTCGATAAGAATACTATACACCTTTACGTAACGTCAATGTCAACAGAAGTTTTGAATTTTTTAATTTATTACTTTATTAATAAAAACCCGCACTATTTCAGGATCAAACTGTGTGCCTGCATTTTTTTCAAGCTCATCCACTGCAACGCTTTCAGGCAAGGGATCTCGATATGCCCTTTTACTTGTCATTGCGTCGTAAGCGTCTGCTACTGCTGTAATTCTTGCCTGCAGCGGGATGTCCGTTCCTTTTATTCCCTTCGGATAACCTTTTCCGTCCCATCGTTCATGATGTGCGAGTATGAATCCCGCCAATTCTGCCATATCATTAACTGAGCTTAGTATTCGATACCCTATCTCCGGATGGCGCTTAATCTCATTCCATTCTTCTTTTGTAAGCCGATCCGATTTATTCAGTATACTATTATCAATTGCAATTTTCCCGATATCATGAAGCAAGCCTAATGTCCTAAGCTCGTTCAGAGCAGCCTTGGTCATGCCCATAGCGGCACCGATGGCCTCGCACAAGGAGCTTACCCGCTTTGAATGCCGCTCTTCTTCACTGTTATTGTCATAAAAGGAATTAATTATTGCCTTTATCCTCTTCTCTCTGATATCGGGACTTTCAAATAATTTATTCCTGTACATATAATCTTCTGCATTTTTCAATATATCATTCATATCCTGATCGGTACTGTTCTTTGTGGCCCATCCGAAGGATATTGAAAGCTCTATGGATTTCAGCCTTATGTTTGAAATGGAAGCTCTTATTCTTTTAACTATGCTGTGTGCTTCCTCTGAATCAGTCCTTGGCAATAAAATAACCAGCTCGTCTCCTCCAAGCCTTGCCACTATCTCGTCTTCCCGCAATTCCTTCCTGATTATTTCAGCTGCTTTAACCAATAGCTTATCACCTTCAGCATGGCCGAAGGCATCATTAAACAGCTTCAATCCGTTAACATCCGCCATAATAAGGGAAATCGGCAGGTTTCTTTCAGTATCCAGGCGTTTCAATTCCTCCTCGAAGAACCTTCTGTTATAAAGGCCGGTCAGCGGATCATGATAGTTCATATACATTAATTCTCTTTCTGCTTTTTTCCTTCGGGATATATCTGTATATATCCCATAGCCGCCAATGATTTTATCGTTTAGAACAATTGCGACACCTTTTACACTTACCTCCCTGAGCTTCCCATCTGAGCCTAAGCGTACAGATTCCTCCATAGCGGCGACATTCCCGCTAAGCACATTTTTTGTCAATACTTTTGCTTCATCGAACTTTTCTTTCGGAGCCACTACGCTGTCTACTTCCTTGCCATAGATTTCGTCAATTGTGTATCCGAACAATTCCGTAAATTTCTCGTTGATATCGATTATGTTATGATTCTGGTCAAACCGGATAATGGCATCGGAAGAGTTTTTAAACAATGCCTCATAGCTGAGCTTCTGTTTCTGCATGATCTCATCCGCCAGCTTCTTTTGGGTAATATCAGAAAACATAACTGCAAGCAAATTTTTTTCCGCTTCATACATGCTTATTGATAAATACTTTTCCCATTCCTTGACATATATTTCATCCTTAAATGATTCTCCTGTAAACGTGACTTCGTTCAATTTTTTTGCCAATTCCGCAGCCGAATCAGGCAGAAGATCAAAAACCGATTTATTAACTGCCGCTTTCCTTTCAATTCCGCTAATAACTTCAGCTGCCTCATTTGAATCGATAAGATAATAATCTATTGGCTTCCCGCTCTGATCGTACATTATCTCAAATAATGCAAATCCCTCCTGCATGAGTTGAATTATTGTCCGATAGCTAATTACGCCTACTCCTTTGCTGTTCACAGACCCTCTCCGATTTCTTACTGCGCAATAATGTATAATAACAAGAGCAGCCGCTATCAGAAGCATTATAAAAAAATAAAACACTGCCTTTTGATTGTCAGCAGCCTGTGTTATAACTGCATTATTCTTTGCGATATATAATTGAAAAGCACCTGCTGCTTCCTGCATATTATCCACTCCTGTAAACCTTGCTGTAATCCAATCAATATATAGTTCTCTGGTCCTATTTATTGTATATGTGTAGCCCTGTAGTCCTATATCAACTATTTTATTCGACATACAATCAAATTTTCCTCTTTTTTGACAAAGAATCCGAATGCTAAATATATTGTTGACCGTTCCTTTCAAAATTAATATTTATGCTGGCATGTATCCGGCTTGCAGTCATGAAGGAGTAAGAATAGTGTGATACATTAAATTCAATCATTCAGGCAATAATGTAATTTAAAGTACATATAAAATTGCAAGGAGGATTTCCGATGAAAGGAAAAGTCATAGTATTAGTATTTGCGGTTATTATTGCATTATTGGCAGGCTGTGCTCCGAAACCCTCAGCCCCCGAGACACCACCACAGACAACGCCGCCGGAAACAACGACACCGGGGACAACACCGGATGCAGTTACAACCGCCTCAATCGTAGGTGATGCCGATGCCTTCAAAAAGGCTATAAGCAGTAATGGTACCTGGATAATATGCGCTACAAAGGATTTGTCAATTAACGAGGATCTTGTACTGGAAGGTGACTTCCATGACAAGAACGATCCGACTAAGGATCTCAAGCGCAAAATAGCTCTTTACGCACAGGATGCAGACAAAAATGTAACAGCAAGATACACATTAACAGCACCAAAGCTTACTATCAAAAGCCCGAATGCCAGAATTCAGGGGGGAACCTTTAAGGGTGATGTTTATGTTTCCGCAAAGAACTTCGAGTTGGCTGATGCAACCGTAGACGGGAATGTATATTTTACAACAGATGATGCCAAATCCGGCTTTAAGGTGGATGATAAAAGCAAAGTCACCGGGAAACAGGAATTGAAGAAGTAACATCTTAAAAAAAAGTATTGGGGCAAGGGAAACCTTGCCCCAAAATTATTTGCAAAATTCAGAATAAGAAGGTAAAATATTATAAAAGGAATATCTCATTGATAGTCCTTCTTTTGCTTTTTTAAAATATGAAAAGGAGATTAAGAAGTATCAAATGATTGATCTTATTAAGAACCTGATAAACAGTTTAATTTATGTAATTATAGTGGCTTTTATTGTTTCAAACCTTTCCATTTTCAAGAAAATAATACAAAAGGATGCATTTAAAAAATCAGACCTTCTGGTACTATCTGTAATTTTTGCCGTATTTGGCATTATAAGTACATATACAGGAACAGACGTATTAGGTGCGATAGCTAATACGCGAATTATCGGCGTAATGACCGGAGGCATACTTTGCGGCCCCTTTGTGGGTATTGTATCGGGTATTATTGCCGGCTTGCACAGATTTTTATATGATATCGGCGGAATAACCTCCGTTCCCTGTGCAATATCAACAATCCTTGCCGGTCTCCTTTCTGCCTTGATTTATAAGAAAGGATTCCGATATCAGAAGTGGCTTTATGGGCTTGCCGGGGGCATCATTATCGAAAGTATTGAAATGCTATTGATTCTGCTCATGTCAAAGCCATTTTCCAGTGCACTTGCCATTGTAAAAAGCATTTATGTTCCAATGAGCTTTACAAACGCATTAGGCATATGCATCCTTATACTTCTGATACAAAACAGCTTTAAGGAAAAGGAGCAAATGGCTGCTATGCAAGCTCAATTAGCTCTCGAAATAGCGAATAAAACCCTTCCGTACTTCAGGGAAATCAATGGTGATTCTTTAAAAAAAGTATGTACAATAATAAGGGAATCTACAGGCGCTGCTGCGGTTTCAATTACTGACAAAACTACAATCCTGGCACATGTAGGATTAGGTTCGGATCATCATATCAGCGGTGATCCTATACAGACCTTTGCTACAAAGCAAGTGATAAATACAGGTCAGATGCGCATAATGAATTCACCGGAAGAAATTGAGTGCTCATCGGAAGACTGTCAGCTGAAGTCCGGGCTTATAGTACCTCTGAAAGAAAAGGATGAAATTATCGGCACACTTAAATTATACTTTGCAAAAAGAAACGGAATATCCTTTACCCATGAAAAACTGGCTATAGGATTATCGCAATTAATATCAACACAAATGGAAATAAGTAAAGTCGGTAAGCTGGAGGAGCTGGCTGCCAAAGCTGAAATTAAAGCCTTGCAGGCTCAAATAAACCCACATTTTCTCTTTAACGCATTGAACACAATAATAGCTCTCTTAAGAATTAATCCGAACAGTGCCAGGGAATTAATCGTCAACCTTTCAACCTATTTAAGATATAACATAGAAGAAACAAGTATTTTTGTAGATATCAGCAAAGAGCTTCAACAGGTCAAATCATATGTGGAAGTAGAAAAAGCACGGTTTGGAGATAAGCTTAATGTTATATATGATATTGATGAAAGCATTCATGTAAAGATTCCTTCACTTGTCATACAGCCAATTGTCGAAAACTCTATAAAGCATGGAATCCTGAAAGGCACCGGAAGCGGGAATATAGTAATTTCCGTAAAAAAGCATGATTCGGACGAAATAAGGGTTTCAGTAGAGGATGACGGTATAGGTATACCCCAGGCTTTCATAGAAAATTTGCATGCCGGAAAGGTTAAAGAAAACAAAATCGGTATATCAAATGTTGATAACAGGCTCCGTCATATATATGGCGCCGGGCTTAATATTGAACGCCTGGATGTTGGCACAAGGGTTAGTTTTATGCTTAATATGAGTGCTTGATTGCCTATAAGTATTATGTTCAGGCGGGGGTGAGGTTTTTGAATTGTATTATTATAGACGATGAATATCCATCCATACAGGAATTGAGTTATTTTATTACGAATTTCAGTTCAATTACTATATCGGAAACCTTTGATGACAGTATCAAAGCCCTTGAATATGTCCAAAGAAACAATGTCAATGTTATTTTCCTTGATATTAATATGCCTAAGCTGGATGGATTAACTTTCAGCAAAGTGTTAAACACCTTGCCGGTTAAACCTGTTCTCGTATTTATCACCGCTTACAGCGAACATGCACTTGAAGCCTTTGAGGTTTCCGCCTTTGATTATATTTTAAAGCCCTACTCCCAAACCAGAATAGTAGATACGCTTCAAAGACTTGAGAACAGCACCGCTGCTAGGTTGTATAACGATAGAATAACTCTTTGGAAAAATGAAAAGCTGTATGTGCTGGAAGCTAATGATATATACTATTGCGAAGCACATAAGCATGAGGTTAATGTATACACAAAGAATGAACGTTTTGTAGTTGCCTCAAGCATATCCGATTTTCATAAAAAGCTAAGACAAGAATGTTTTTTCCGCTGCCACCGTTCTTATATAGTTAATTTAGATAAAATAACGGAAATAATTCCTTGGTTCAATAATACATATATGCTTAAGCTTAAGGGGTTGGATGCAGAGATTCCGGTCAGCAGGCAGAACTTATTATTATTTAAAAAGCTAATGGGAATATAAAACTCCCTCACTGATTGTCAGAGGATTTCAGTTGAGGGAGTTTTTTTATGCGCCTATGATTGCATTTAATGCATTATTCTTGTCATTTCAAGCAAAAATAAATTACGGTTTATTTATTCCCTATATAATGTAGTTGTAGGAAAGTATAGAGTTAAGGAATATTTCATATTATTTACAAGAAGCCTTTATTGGGAGGATTATAATGAAATACGATGAGTATATAAAGCTGCTGACATCAAAGCTTGAAAAGAATTTTGCCATTGAAAGGGATATAGTGATATTCGATAATAAGATAGATATACTTGCCAAGTTTTCAAATATAAGTGTAAGGACATTTATTACCCAGCATGATATAATTGACCAATATAATAATCATGAGCACATATATATCAAGAGATGTGATGATGTAAATGAGAAAGACATTATCTCTTTTGGGCAGTTCTTAAAAAGAATATCTGATGAATGTATAAAGCCGGACAAAGACCATATGAGCACATATGTTACGGGAGTATTAATCGGTAATCATATAGACGAAAATGCAATAGAAATTGTGAAAAAGTACAATTGTAAAAAGGCATTTTGCTTCTATCTGAAGGGTTGGTGCGATGTAAGGCTTATATATGTAGGACTGGATAATAGCGAGATTATTACCAACAAGGACGGGAAAAAAGTAAAAAAACTATATGAATTTGCATCTTTGAATAAATAAAACCTTTTCAGAACTGTTTTTTTTGATTAAACAGAGCATTAGGGAAATGAATATTTCCTATGCAAATAAAAAAGGAGGTCGTGTTATGAACTCATTGGTATTATTATTTATCGGTATTGCGGCATTTCTGACAGCCTACGCAGTTTACGGCAAATGGCTGGCCAAACAGTGGGGAATTGACCCAACCAAGAAGACACCTTCCTGTACATTGAGGGATGATATTGACTATTGCCCTGCTAATGCTAAAGTACTTCTTGGCCATCATTTCTCGTCCATAGCCGGTGCCGGCCCTATCACAGGCCCTATAGCTGCTGCAGTATTCGGGTGGCTGCCGGTGTATTTGTGGATCGTAGTAGGAAGTATATTTGTCGGCGGTGTCCATGACTGGGGTTCACTCTTTGCATCAGTAAGGCATGACGGAAAATCAATAGGTGAAATCATAAGAGCAAATATCGGTGAAAACGGCAAAAAGCTTTTCAACATTTTTGCATACCTTACATTAATACTGGTTGTAGCAGCCTTTACCGATATTTGTGCCGGTACCTTTGCTTTTGACCCGGCAAAGCCTGAGGCAATAACCGGCGCAAGAGCAGGTACTGCATCAATTTTGTTTATTTTCCTGGCAATGGGCTTCGGCTACTTTGTATACAGAAAAGGAGCCAGCCTCTCAGTATCTACGGTAGCAGGGGTAGCATTACTGTTCTTCTGCATATGGATAGGTTATCAGTTCCCGGTACTAAAACTTTCAAAACTCACATGGGATATAATACTTATTATATACATTTTTGCGGCATCCACACTGCCGGTTTGGCTGCTGCTGCAGCCCAGAGACTACTTGTGCTCCTTCCTGCTTTATGCAATGCTCGCCGGAGCAGTAATCGGAGTACTTTTAGTAAGGCCTGCCATGGCAATCCCGGCTTCAGTCGGCTTTACCGTTGGTGAAGGTGCGAAAGCCCAGTATCTTTTCCCGATGCTCTTTGTTACTGTTGCTTGCGGAGCTGTTTCCGGTTTCCACTCATTAGTTGCTTCCGGCACAAGCTCAAAGCAGGTAGACAATGAAAAAGATACACAGCTGATAGGCTATGGAGGAATGCTTATTGAAGGCGTAGTTGCAATAATTGCACTTATCGCAGTAGGCTATGTTGCAGGAGCAAAAGGTACTCCGGCTCAGATCTTCGCTGCCGGTGTTGCAGACTTCATGAGCAGCTTCGGTATTTCCGTTCCTGTAGGTACTGTATTTGTGACACTTGCATTCTCTGCATTCGCTCTCACAAGTCTTGATACCGCAACAAGATTAGGCCGTTATATGTTCCAGGAAATGACTGCAAAAGCGGATGGAACAAAATCTGCTCTGAACAATATGTATACAGCAACTGCTGTAACTGTAGGCTTGTCTGCATTATTGCTGTCCTACGGTTATACGAAGATATGGCCGATATTCGGTTCTGCAAACCAGCTGCTTGCCGGACTTGCACTCCTTGCAGTATCCGCTTGGCTGGCTAAGTCAGGGAAAAAGAATACTATGACTATAATCCCAATGGTATTTATGTTCTGCGTAACCCTTACTGCCCTTGTACTGGTAGCAAGAACCAACTTTGCGGGCGGCAATATGATAATCGGTTCATTAGCAACAATTCTTTTCATACTTGCAATAGTATTAATCATGACTACAATAAAGACATTCTCCGGAGATAAGTCCAAGAACCAGAATGTAGATGCTTAAAAAATTACTTTAAACCTTTCTCTTAATAATAAGATAATTCAGGGGCAAAAGCCCCTGAATTATTTATATCAATATATAATGATGATAAGAGGTAAACGAATTATGAATTATGATGAAGTGTTAAAAAATGCCAAGGCAAATTTAAACGGCGCATGCAGAGTCTGCCCCGTATGCAACGGAAAAGCGTGTTCCGGAGAAGTGCCCGGAATGGGAGGAAAGGGAACCGGTGAAGCCTTTACAGCAAATGTCGATGCTTTAAAGAAATATAAGCTTAATATGAGAGTCCTGCATAACTGTAATAACCCTGATACTTCCATTGAACTTTTCGGAAAAAAGATGAGTATACCTGTTTTTGCGGCACCTGTTGCAGGAACAAATTTCAATATGGGTGGGAAATTCCAGGAGCAAGAATATATATCATGGATAATAAAGGGCTGTGTTCAGGGCGGAATCTATCCAATGTTTGGGGATGCGGCAATTGACTCGCTTTTGATAACTAATCTTGAAGAGCTTAAAAACTCAGGCGGAGAAGGAATTGCAATCATAAAACCCTGGACAAATAATAAAGTTATTGAAAAAATACGCATGGCAGAGGAAGCAGGTGCCTATGCAGTTGGAATGGACATTGACGCGGCAGGGTTAATAACTTTATCGCTGCTTGGCAAGCCGGTTGGGCCAAAGTCTGTTGAAGATATAAAGGAAATAGCAGAGAGTACAAAACTGCCTTTCATATTAAAGGGAATTATGACTCCGGATGAGGCTGAGCTTGCCGTCGAATCAGGTGCAGCTGCCATAGTGGTATCCAACCACGGAGGAAGGGTACTTGATCAAACTCCCGGAACAGCGGATGTATTGCCTGAAATTGCAAAAAAAGTGAAGGGGAAAATCACCACATTGGCAGATGGCGGCGTGCGAAACGGAGTAGATGTTCTTAAGATGCTTGCCCTTGGAGCAGATGCTGTTTTGATTGGCAGGCCTTTTGTTCCGGCTTCATTCGGCGGACAGGCAGAAGGGGTAAAAGCCTATATTGACAGCATTGCAGCTGACTTAAAATCTGCAATGATACTGACTGGCTGCAATTCCATTGAAGATGTCA
>JAGOLK010000065.1 GCA_017994115.1 Clostridia bacterium
CAAAAATGATTGTAAGGAACTATAGCAAAAGCTATGGTTCTTTTTGTTTGTACATTTTGAAGTTTTAATTTTATAGATGTATAATAAATATGTACATAATTATTTTTCAGGAGGTTGTTAATAATATGGGGTCCGTGAGGGTAATGTCGGATAGCACATGCGATTTGTCTCCGGAGCTTATTGGAAAGCATGGCATTTCAATTGTGCCGCTTTATGTTATTTTCAACGGGGATTCATTTAGGGATGGAATAGACATAAAAACAGATGAACTGTACAAAATGGTAGAAAGGATGAATACACTTCCCAGAACATCTGCCCCTTCCCCTTCGGATTTTTGTAAGGCTTTTAGCGATTATATTGAAAAGGGAGAGGATATTATATACATAGGGCTTTCTTCAGAGTTTTCGGCAACTGTCCAGAATGCCCGCATTGCAGCACAGGAATTTCCTGAGGGAAGAATAGAAGTCATAGATTCAAGGAACCTTTCCGCCGGGATTGGGTTACTGGTTATGAAAGCAGTTGATTTTGCGGAACAAGGCCTTGGAATATCTGAAATTGCAGAGAATATAAAGGGTTTGGTTCCGCGAGTCAGGACAAGGTTTGTCATAAATACCCTTGATTATCTTTACAAGGGTGGAAGATGTACTGCGCTGGAAAGTTTTTTCGGAGGGCTATTAAATATCAGGCCGATTATAGCAGTTGAAGAGGGCAGGATGATTCTTGAAGAAAAAATTAGAGGCAAAAAAGAAAAGGCCTTAAAGTGCATGCTGGAGAATGCCTTGGCAGATAAGGGTTTTATCGATTCCCGGAGGGTTTTTGTCACCCATTCAATGGCGGATGAAGAGGCTGAGTATCTTAAAGGTGTACTTGAACAAAAGCTGGAAGGACCCGAAATAATAATTACCAACGCGGGATGTGTGATTTCAAGCCACTGCGGCCGGGGAACCGCAGGTATACTCTATATGAAGAGTTCAGACGCATAAATACTTAAGAGCAAAGTTGGAGGAGAATGATGAACAGAGACAGTTTGAAATATAAAATGCTGGTAACCGATATGGATTATACGCTTCTCAACAAGGAAAAGAAAGTATCTGACAGAAACAGGGAAGCGTTGAGAAGGGCAATGGAGAAAGGTGTGCATATGGTAGTTGCAACAGGAAGGATATATACTTCCGCCAGAATATATGCAAAATTATTGGGACTGGATACACCGATTATTGCCAGTAACGGCGCTTTGATAAAAGATGCCTCCAAGACTATTTTCAGGGATATTTTGAGTCAGGATACTGTAAGGGAGATGCTGAGATTATGCCACAAGTACGGAGTTTATTGCCACTTTTTCACAGAAAACACAATTTACTCAGAAAAGCTTATAAATGTATCATTGCGTTATACAGAGTGGAATAAGTACATGGGCGAAGAAGACCAGGTTAGAATAAGAATTGTTGATGACGGAGAGGAAATTGTTGAGGCGGCTAAATCCGAAGTATTAAAAGCTGTTGTATTTGATGACGATGATGAGAAGATACAAAAGCTGAGGGATGGCATTATGGAAACCGGAATAGTATCTGTAAGCCAATCAATGAAACACAATCTGGAAGTGATGAATAAAGGTGTTACCAAAGGCAATGCCGTCAGGATACTTGCGCAGATGTACGGAATAAACCGGGAAGAGATTATTGCAATTGGTGATAATGAAAATGATATCAGCATGATTGAATATGCCGGCCTTGGAATTGCAATGGGAAATGCGGAAGAAATCCTGAAGAGGGCTGCTGATCATGTTACAGGGGATTATCAGGAGGATGGAGTGGCGGAGGCTATAGAAAAGTTTATATTGTAATTCAAATTTTCAAAATATTTGTTTTACGAAAGCCCAACATTATGTTAACATAATATTGAGGGTAGGCAAATACTTTGAAAGGGAAGAAACAGCATGAAAAAGCTTTTTCTTTTTATCGCTGCAATATTAGCGGCGGGATACATGAATTTCATCAGTATGAGCATTCCTGCTGTTTTGGAGAAAAAGAGCATTGAACCCGGAAATGACGTCAGTGCTGCTAATGCCATGCCGGAAATAAGAGTGATGACGTACAATATTCACAGGGGGATAAATAAAGAGAATAAGCTGGACTTGAACGGAATATCAGAGGCCATAAGGGGGTCGGGAGCAGAGATAATTGCTCTTCAGGAGGTGGAAAGGTTCTCAGTGAGAACCGGCTTCAGGGACCAGATCAAATACATAGCAGACAAGCTTTCAATGAAATATGCTTATGGGAAAAGCATTAACATACTGAACGGCCAATACGGAAATGCGATACTGAGTAAATTTCCCATAGAAGAGTATGAAGTATGCAAATTGCCGTCCAATGGAGAGAGAAGGACAATTCTAAGTGCGGTGCTCAATGTATACGGAAACAGGATACACTTTTACAGCACTCATCTTGGACTTGATCAGGAAGAAAGAGATATTCAGGTTGAAGAGATTGTAAGATTGGCTAAAGACGAAGGGAACTCCATAGTATCGGGGGATTTTAATTCAAAAGCGGACAAGCTTGGGATGCTCAACGAAAGGTACATGGACTGTGCAAGCTATGATAATAATGATAATAGGGCAACCTTTGAAGGGGAAGGGCTGAGTGAGCGTATAGACTACATATTCGTTTCAAGGAATTTCAGGGTAAAGTCATATGAGGTGCTTAAATCGGATGCATCGGACCACTATCCTTTAGTCTGCACATTGGAGCTTATAGATTGACGCAAGTCAATTTTTTTTTTGCAGATAATAAGTATGGGGCAAAGGCTCCGCATATTTCGAGGAAAGGATTTGATGTTATGCCCTTTAATCCAAAACGGGTTTTATTTGAACAGGATGCTTTGAAATACCCTTTAGGTCGAAAACTATTTGATAACTTTAAAGGCAAGGATGTTCAAACAGGTATGCTGAAGTCTCATAACAGAGTCACGGATATTCCGGGCAAGACACCGGCGCAGGCATATTCCGAAGGCAAGAGCACACTTGTAGTCGGTGTAAGAAGGACCTTGAATTTTGAAAGCTGCAAGCCTTCTGCCCATTACCAGCTTCCTCTTGCAACAGGTTGTATGGGTATGTGCATGTATTGCTATCTGAACACACAGTTGGGTAAGAAGCCTTATATGCGAGTATATGTGAATGTGGAAGAAATACTCGCAAAAGCTTCGGAGTATATTAAACAACGGGAGCCGGATATTACGTATTTTGAGGGGGCGGCTACCTCTGACCCCGTACCCGTGGAGCCATATACGGGCATATTGAGGCAGACTATAGATTTTTTCGGGAGCCAGGAGCTGGGAAGGTTCAGGTTTGTAACTAAATTCACGGATGTGGAAGGAATACTTGAGGCTGTGCATAACGGGCATACCACTGTAAGGTTCAGTCTTAACGCTGCAAATGTAATTAAGAAATACGAGCACAGAACGCCGGGAGCGGAGGAAAGGGTGTCAGCAGCGAAAAAAATTGCCGAGCATGACTATCCCTTAGGGTTTATAATAGCTCCCGTTTTGCTTTATGAGGGATGGAAGAAGGATTACGGAGAACTGCTCTATATGCTGAAAGACAAGCTTGATACATACAAAAACAGGAGCATATGCTTCGAAATAATTTCACACAGGTTTACTTCCAGAGCAAAGAAAAATATAAGCGAAATATTTCCCGGCAATGACCTGCCGATGAATGAGGAAGAAAGACGCTTCAAATACGGTCAATTCGGCTATGGCAAATATGTATATGATAAAGAGCAGCTTTCGGATATGGAGAGCTTTTTTAGGGAAAGAATTGCAGAAATTTTTCCGAACGGCAGGATTGATTATATCATATGAATGTATCAAAATTCCATAATTATGATATAATGTGAGTACATGCATAATAAACTATATTGTGGATATTATGCAAAAAATATGAATGGGGGTATAGAGATGAAACAGGCATCCAAAAGGCTAAGCTGGATTCTCACAGTTGTTATGCTTATGACTATGCTTATTCCTATGAGCAGTGTTCATGCAGAGGATAACAATGCAGTAACAGTAACATTATTAGGCACCAGCGACTTGCATGCAAACATAGCCACTTTCGATTATTATACTCAGAAAGAGGCGCAGCAGGGCATTGCAAAGGTTTATTCCGTAGTAAAAGATGTAAGGGGTAAGAATCCAAATACCATTTTAATTGACAATGGTGATACGATTCAGGGGACACCATTTGCTCAATATTATCTGGACAATTTCAATTCAGAAACTGAAGCAAAAATCAAACATCCAATGATGAAGATAATGAATATGATGAAGTATGATGCTTGGACATTGGGTAACCATGAGTTCAATTACGGCTTGGAGCTTCTTGAAAAGGTAATGGGTGATGCAGATTTCCCGGTACTATCTGCCAACATATACAAGGCTGACGGTACAAACTATGTAAAACCGTACATAATAAAGGAGATAAACGGGATAAAAATTGGTATTCTCGGTTTTACGACAACAGGTGTTACAACCTGGGATAAAAACAATGTGAAAGATCTTCAGTTCAAGGACATTGTTGAAGAAGGCAAGAAATGGGTCAAAGTGTTAAAAGAGACTGAAAAAGTGGATGCCATAGTCGTATCTGCCCATTCAGGAATTGAAAAAAAAGATGACGTATTGAATGAAGACCAGGTTAAAGCATTGGCTGTTGCATGCCCGGAGATTACTGCAATACTATCCGGCCATGCCCATGCTGATATTGGCGGACAGACAGAAAACGGAGTACTTATTGTACAGCCTAAGAAATGGGGGCAGAGGGTAGCTGAAATTGACCTGACATTTGAAAAGACTGACGGAAAATGGGCTGTTACAAAGAAGGAGTCAAAGAACATTGACGTTAAGGATTACGAGCCTGCAAAGGAAGTTCTTGATTTAGTGAAAACAGATATTGATGCTGTTGATGCACTTGTAAATACAATTATAGGTAAATCAACAGCGGAGTTCAGTGGTATTGGCCAGCAGATCAAAGACACTGCTCTGGTTGACCTGATACAGGAAGTGCAAATGTATTATGGGAATGCCGATGTATCCATTGCGGCATCCTTTAACGACAGCAGCAGAATACCTGAGGGTGATGTTAAGGTAAGCGACATTAACGCGCTTTATGTATATGAGAACTGGTTGAATGTAACAGAAATGACCGGAAAGCAGTTAAGGGATTATATTGAATTCTCGGCTAATTATTTTAACCTGATAAAGCCGGGAGATGAATTGATAACCTTTGATCCTAATGTTCCCGGGTATAATTACGATATGGTTCAGGGTGTGAATTATCAGCTGGATCTGACTCAACCCGCAGGGCAAAGGGTCGTCAACCTGACATTTAAAGGTGAACACGTAACGGATACTCAGACATTCAGAGTAGCATTGAACAATTACAGGTACAGCGGCGGTGGCGGCCATATGGCAGCTATCGGTTTGACTCAGCCGAAGAATCTATATGATTCAGCAGTTACATTAGGTGATGACGGGCAGATAAGAACACTTATTATCAATTATATCAAGGAAAAGGGTACCATAAGCCCGGTTGTTGATAATAACTACAATTTGATTACAGTACCTACAGACAGATATACAGCAGCAGCTGGGGACACACTTGAATCAGTAGCGAAGAAATACGGGAAGACTGTAGAAGAACTGCTATCAGTCAACAATATGGCGGCAAAAGATGCAAATACAGCTCTTTTAGCCGGCAGAATCATATTTATTCCTAAAGAAAAAACTGTTAAGAAAATCAATATATTGACCTCTAACGATTTCCATGGACTACTGGCCGGAGGCGGAAGCGATCCTGGAATAGCAAAGCTGGTTGGTAACTTGAAAGCTCATGAGGCGTTGAACAAGGAGGGTACATTGATACTTTCTGCAGGTGATATGTTCCAGGGCAGCGCAGATTCCAATCTAATGTATGGTAAGCCTGTAGTTGCAGCTATGAACGCTGCAGGATTCGATGCAATGGTATTGGGAAACCATGAGTTTGACTGGGGCATCGACAAGCTTAAGGAAAGAATGGATCAGTCCGACTTCCCGTATCTTGCCGCAAACCTGGTGGAAAAGTCTACAGGAAAGGCGCCTGATTTTGTAGAACCATATATAATAGTAAACAAGAAAGGTGTAAATGTAGGCATAATAGGTATAGTCACTCCCGAAACTGCTTCCAAGACAAAGCCGGAGCTTATTGAACCTTATGACTTCAAGAATCCTGCAGAAGTTGTGAATGCTCTTGTTCCGGAAGTAAAGAAGGCAGGTGCTGATATAGTTGTTGTATTATCACATCTTGGAGCATTCCAGGACAGCAAGACAGGTGAGATAACAGGTGAAGCTGCTGACCTTGCGAAGGCAGTGACCGGTGTTGATGCTATTATTTCCGGGCATACACATACTACTGTATCCGGTACTGTAAACAACATTCCGATAGTGCAAGCATACAAAAACGGCAGAGCCGTTGGTCATTTAGAAATATATTTTGACATAAAGGACAAGAAAGTTGTTGAAGCGGTTCCTTCAGTTGATGGCAGCGTAGCTAAAGCTTCGCCGGATGCAAACATAGCCGCATATTTTAAATATATTCAATCATTGATAGGTCCGATAAAGAATGAAATAATAGGAAAAGCGGCCGCCGACTTCCCGCATAGTCCAAAGGATACTCAGACCACACTCCTTGGGAACTGGGTAACAGACGTAATGAGAAAAGCTGTCAATGCTGATATAGCGATACAAAACGGAGGCGGCTTAAGGAGGGATCTCCCGGCAGGAAATATAACCATGGGATTAATGTATGAAATAATGCCTTTTGACAACACACTCTTTACAGTTGACCTAACAGGCGCACAGGTAAGAGCTGCAATAGAGCATGGAATAATGTCAGAAGCAATGAATCCCGGTCAGTTCTCGGGACTGAAGGTTCAGTACGATTCAACTATGCCTGCGGGACAGAGAATAGTAAAGATTACATTATCTGATGGAAAGCCCTTGGTTGACACACAGATTTACAAGGTAGTTACAAATGACTTCCAGGCAACAGGCGGAGACAATTATACAATGTTCCTTGAAGGGAAGAACAGTAAAGACACTTCTATTCCGGTAAGAGACATACTGGTAAACGAGATTAAGGAAAAGGGAACAATAAGTCCGGTTGACGACGGAAGGCTCATGGATATAAGCAAGACCAGCATGATAATATATAGGCTTGCTGCATAATTAAATATCAGATGAAAGGGAGGGAAAGCCTCCCTTTTCAATGCAAGTAATTAATTATTGGCAATGAAGGAATAATAGGGTATTATATATTATATAGCCGAATTGAACATATTTGGAGGACGCAGATTTGAATGTAGAATATATTAATCCTTTTATCAATGTATCAGTCAACCTAATGAAAATGATATGCAATGAAACAGTTTCACGGGGGAAGGTATACATAAAAGACTCAACCTTTTCCTCGGATAATGTTGTAATAATTATAGGTGTGGCGGGAGAAATAAAGGGGCAGGTTTTTTTTAGCATGAACAGCACTACGGCATGCAACATTGCTTCAACCATGATGTTCGGAACGGAAGTCAAGGAATTGGATGATATGGCTAAGAGCGCAATTGCCGAACTTGGGAATATGATTATGGGCAATGTATCAACAGAGTTTTTTAACAACGGAACAAAGATTGACATTACGCCTCCGACGGTATTGGTGGGAAAGGAAATAGCCCTTTCAACAAAAGGATTGAAGACCATATGCATACCCCTGGTATTGAAGAAGCTGGGGAAAATCGAAATAGATGTTGCATTAACGGAGTATTAATTATTCACAGGAGTTGTTAGCTTGAGTTTGAATATTGTATTGGTAGAGCCTGAGATTCCTCAAAATACGGGAAATATTGCAAGGACCTGTGCAGCTACAGGAAGCCGGCTTCATCTTGTCAAGCCCCTGGGATTTTCGGTGGACGATAAGCATCTGAAAAGAGCAGGGTTGGACTATTGGAGCATGGTGAATATTTATTATTATGACTCATTTGCAGAGCTTAAGAACCAGTACTCTGATGGATTGTTCTTTTATTCAACCACAAAAGCAAAGAAAATGTATACAGAAGCTGTATATAAGGAAAACTGTTTTATAGTCTTCGGCAAGGAAACTGCAGGCTTGCCGAAGCTTCTTCTTGATGAGAATAAGGAATTCTGCATAAGAGTTCCTATGATAAATGATGCCCGATCACTAAATCTTGCAAACTCGGTAGCAATTGTTGCATATGAGGCATTAAGGCAGATAGGGTTTCCGGGCATGCATTAAATTTTCCGCATGGAGGAATGTTTATGGGTATAAAGATTATAACAGATTCAATATGTGATGTTCCAAAGGATTATGCCGACAGATACGGCATAAGGGTGATGCCTTTGAGGGTGAATTTTGGCAGTACCTCATATATCGACGGTATAGATTTGACCTTGGAAGAGTTTTTGAAAAAGCTGGAAGCGGCAGAGGTTCTGCCTACAACATCACAAGTAACGCCGGGAGATTTTCTCGCGGCCTACAGGGAGGAAACAGCCTTGGGAAATAAGGTTATTTCCATTCATGCCTCTTCACAACTCAGCGGTACACATGATTCAGCGGTAATAGCAAAGGAACAAATGCCCGGGTCAGATATAAATGTCATAGATACAATGGGAGTCAGCCTTGGTGCCGGGTTGCTGGCGATCAAAGCTGCCAGGCTGGCTGAGGAAGGCTTTGAAGCGGAAGAAATAGTAAAACAAATTGAAGCCAGTAAGAAGAAGATGAAATATATGTTCATACTAAATACCTTAAAGTATCTCCAAAAAGGCGGAAGGCTTTCACTTCCTGCTTCGGTGATAGGCTCAATATTAAGCATAAAACCGATTCTTACAGTAGTAAATGGGAAACTGGAGCTGCTTGAAAAGTCAAGGGGAATGAAAAAGGCAATATTTTCTGTGATGAATAGGATAAAAGACAATGGCTGGTCTTTAAACGGCAAGACAGTTGGAATAAACCATATTGCGAACCTTGAAAGCAGGGATATTCTGGAGGAACAGCTTAAAAAGGAATTTAAGATTAAAGAGTTTATAAGGGGAGAAGTCGGATCAGTGATAGCCACACACGGAGGCCCCGGTGCTGTAGCGGTACATTTTGAAATTTAGGAGCTGATATTAATGAAATCTAAAGTATATTTTGCAGAAGTACATTCCAAGTCAGGGCAGGAGAGCTTGCTTGTCAAGCTGAGGAAGCTCTTTGACAGAGCCGGATTCGGAGATATGATTTCACAGAATGATATCGTAGCGGTAAAGATTCATTTTGGAGAGAAAGGAAATACGGCATATATCAGGCCTACTTATGCAAGGCAAATAGTTGATAAGATCAAAGAAAAAGGGGGAAAACCCTTCCTGACGGATTCCAATAC
>JAGOLK010000066.1 GCA_017994115.1 Clostridia bacterium
ATGAAAAAATGTATTTCAGAGTAGTGAAGGCTTCCTTCGGTCAGCGAAGAAAGACCCTGTTGAATGCTTTGTCTGCAGGGAATCTGGGAAAAACAAAAGATGAGCTTAAGGATATATTATCAAGAAACGGCATTGATGAAAAGAGAAGAGGCGAGACTTTGTCTCTGGAGGAATTTGCGAGAATTGCCAACGACCTGTATTCCTGATAAAACAGAAAAAATTTGTTCACTTTTAACCCCCTCATACATATATTAGTAATGACTATGTATAGAAGGGGGTTATTATGTGGCATCAAATAATGAATATAAAAGATACTTTATAATACTTCAGGAAGATGACAAAGGATATGAATTGTCACCCGGAAAAATACCGACAGGTTATGTAAAAATTGAAGTGAAGAATAATAAGGTAAGGCTCAATGCGTTTATTCAGAATATTAAGCTTGAAGATCGGGTTGAGTATAGATTGATTCTTGTGTCATCGGCCAAGAAGCTGGCAGTGGATGCAGGAAAGATAATTATCGATGGGAGCGGGAGAGGAGAGCTTTCCTATGAACTTGAACCGGACAATGTTTTGAAAAGCGGCTTGAGTATTGGAGATTTCAATGTTGCTGCTGTGACCTGCGGATCATCCATACCGCTTTCCGGTTATACCGGGAGGGATAAGCTGGAATGGAAGAATAAATATGATATAGTAAACAAGCCTAAGGTTCAAGAGGCACCCAGGATAGATAAGAAAATAGAGATCGAAGAAATAGTTCCGGAAATACCGCAGCCGCCGATACATGTTCCGCTTGCTCCACAGCCTGAACCGGCTGTTGTTGAGCCCCCTGCCCCGAAGCCTGAACCGGCACCTGCCCCCATTATGGAAGCTGTTCCTGAACCCGAGCCGAAGCCTGAGCCGGTGCCTGAACCGGAAGTCATGATACAGCCTGCCCCTGAGCCGGTAATTATACCTGAAAGCAAGGTGGAGGTTAAAATAGTAATACCTGAATGTCCTCCGATTGCTCCTATGGAAGAACCCTGCGAAATAGAAAAGGTAAAACCGATAACAGATAAGTGCGAATATGAGGATATAAAAGAATACTATTGTTATGATGATGAGGAGCCCTGCAAGCACACCGCATCTCCTTATTACAGCGGAGGGATGTACAGCAGGCTTAAGAGAGTACTGAGAAAGCTGAGAAGGTATGAACCCTTCGAAAAAGAGAGGGGCTACAGCTGGTTCAAGGTAGGAGATGACATGTATGAGATAAACAAGGTATCGGTTCCATACATGGGTTATATGATGCCTTTGGGGTATCCGTTTTTGTCTGAAGGCTGCAGCATGATGATAGACAGGAAGGATTATATACTGGGTGTTAGATATGAAGGCGATGATGAGGATGATGACAGAAGGCAGATAAAGTATATTCTCTTTGGAGTGCCTGCGATATATAGTAAAAGGAACGAAATGTATTACAAATCCAGAGGATTCATGGAATTCAGGCCTCATAAAACAAAAAGCTACGGATATTTCATAATGTGTCTGGATATTAGGCGAGGCATGTTGTGCCGTATGAATTAAAGCAAAAAAATAAAACAAAGTTGAATTTTTTATGTTAGAATAATATTAAGTATTGAAATACAGAAGAGGAATGATTTTGTGAAAGTTGAGAATCTTGTGGACAGGAAGCTCCTTAAGAATATAGATTTGGGCATAGTAATATCCACTATACTGCTTATTGTATATGGCATGATAGCAATTTCAAGTGCTACGCATATTAGGAGCGGAGGCTCTGCGGGCACTCTTAAGGTACAGATTATTGCTTTTATTTTAGGAATAATCGGGGTAATCCTGATTCTGCTCATTGATTACAAGACCTTCGGGGATAATTATGTTCTTATCTATATAACCGATGTTTTTCTTTTGGCCCTGGTTTTGATTGTAGGCTTTTCCACCAAGGGAACCAAGGGCTGGATTGACTTGGGCCCGGTGAACATGCAGCCTTCTGAGATAGTTAAGATAGGATATATATTAACCTTTGCCAAGTACCTGGAAAAAAAGAAGGATAACTTGAACAGGCTGATTGATGTATTACCTGCAATGCTGCACTTGGGCCTGATAGTTGGATTGATAATGCTGCAGCCGGACACTGGTACGGCTTTAGTATTTATTTTTATTTCAATTTTCATGCTTTTTGCTGCAGGTATGAGCTACAAGATAATTGCAGGGGCCTTTGGGGGTTTTTTAATCAGCCTGCCGATAATATGGAAGGTTTTGAAACCATATCAAAAGAATAGAATCCTTGTGTTCCTGAACCCTGAATTGGATCCTATGGGTGCGGGCTATCATGTAATACAGTCGAAAACAGCTATAGGATCAGGGCAATTTTTGGGCAAGGGACTTTTTGAAGGTACACAAAACAATCTTGGTTTCATATTGGAGAGGCATACGGATTTTATTTTTTCTGTTATCGGAGAGGAATTGGGGCTGGTCGGAGCACTGGTATTGATGATGCTGTTCATGTGGCTGCTTTTAAGATGCATACATATTGCAAAGGTATCAAAGGATGATTATGGAATGCTTATATGCGTAGGAATAATATCAATGTTTCTCTTTCATATATTGGAGAACATAGGAATGACCATAGGGTTGATGCCGGTAACAGGTATACCGCTTCCTTTTATCAGCTATGGGGGAAGCAACCTGCTGACTAATATGGCTGCGGTAGGACTGGTGCTTAATGTGGGTATGAGAAGGCAGGTAATAAGGTTTTAAAAGAGTATAACCAAAGGGGTGCCGCAAAACTATTTAAGTAGTTAGCGGCACCTTTTTTCATAAATGAAGAATGATGCACAATAGTTATTAATTTGCATAACCAAGCAAGAGCTTGTATAGTATAGCAGGGCACACTTTTATGCATTTTGGCAACAGGCCTCTGATATGGCTTTGGTAAAAAGTTCGTGAAGCCGGTAGGAGGCCGGCTTAGGTGTCTCGGGTCATGGAGGACCTTTTGACACCGGCAGAACTTTTCCAAAGGCATATCAGTAGTCCTGTCAAAATCATAATCCGTGTGCCTCGATATACTATACTGTCTCTTGCGGAGGGTTATGCAAACTTCAGATATGTCGCATTATTCGTATTATGTGAATATAAATTCATAAAAGAAAAAAATTTTATGAATATTGTAATTAGTACTTGCATATTTATACATTAATTATTATAATTATTATTATTATACTTAATACAATAGGGGGAGTCACAAATATGGATACTAATAAGAAAAAAGTAGTTCTAGCATATTCCGGAGGGCTGGATACCTCCATAATAATTCCCTGGTTAAAGGAAAACTACGATTTGGACGTAATTGCATGCTGCGTTGATGTAGGGCAGGGGGACGAACTGGAGCCGATAAAGCATAAGGCTCTGAGCACGGGAGCTTCGAAGGTGTATGTAATAGACGCAAAAAAGGAATTTGCAGAGGATTACATTATGCCAACAGTAAAAGCCGGAGCTGTGTATGAGGGTAAATACCTTCTGGGTACAGCAATGGCAAGGCCGCTGATTGCAAAGAAGCTCGTAGAGGTTGCAGAGAAGGAAGGAGCAGGATATATTGCTCACGGATGCACCGGTAAAGGAAATGATCAGGTACGTTTCGAACTGACAATAAAAGCTTTGAATCCGGATATAAAAGTCATAGCTCCGTGGCGTGAGTGGACTATAAAATCCAGAGAAGAAGCAGTGGATTACGCGGCAGCAAGAGGAATTCCCGTTCCTGTTTCCAAAGAGCGCCCATACAGCATGGATAGGAATCTTTGGCATTTGAGCCATGAGGGAGTGGATTTGGAAGATACCAAAAATCCTCATCCTACGGATATTTATATGCTGACAACGGCACCTGAAGATGCTCCAGACAAGCCGGAGTATGTCGAAATCGAATTCAATAAGGGCATACCGGTGAAGCTTAACGGTATTGCCTGTGAGCCTTTGGAATTAATAGAAAAGCTTAATGAAATAGGCGGCAGAAACGGTATAGGCCTGGTAGACTTAGTTGAGAACAGGCTTGTGGGAATGAAGTCAAGGGGAGTATATGAAACTCCCGGCGGAACCATACTTTGCTCTGCTCATAAAGAACTGGAATATATAACTCTCGACAAGCAGACAATGCGATTCAAGCAAATGGTTTCTGACCAGTATGCAGATATTGTATATAACGGCTTATGGTATACTCCTTTAAAGGAAGCTTTGGATGCTTTTGTTGACCATACTCAGCAAAATGTAACAGGTGTAGTGAAAATGAAGCTTTATAAGGGTTCCTGTGTAATTTCCGGAATGGACTCAATATATTCTTTGTACAACAAGGATTTTGCGACCTTCGGCGAGAATGTAGATAATATTTATAATCAGAAGGATGCTGAAGGCTTTATCAACTTGTTCGGCCTGCCCATAGAGGTAATGGCGCTTATGAAAGCAAAACTGGCCAAGCAGCAGGAGGAAAGGAAGATAGGTTAAATGAAACTCTGGGGAGGAAGGTTCAGTAAGAATACTGCAATTGAGGCTGAGGATTTCAACTCTTCGATTTCTGTTGATTCGAGGTTGTATCTGCAGGATATCGAGGGGAGCAAAGCCCATGCGATTATGCTTGGAAAATGCGGAATAATCAGTGCCGATGAAGCAGCAGAAATACTAAACGGACTGGAGGAAATCAAACAGGGGCTTGAATCCGGAAGCATAGACCTGAAAAAGGATGCGGAAGATATTCACATGAACATTGAAAAGCTTCTAATCGAAAAAATAGGGGAGACAGGTAAGAAGCTGCATACTGCAAGAAGCAGAAATGATCAGGTGGCTTTGGATATCAGGATGTATCTCAGAGAAGAAATCCATAGTATACTGAACCTGCTGACGGAGCTTGAAGCCTTGCTGCTTGACAAAGCGGAAGAACACGCCGGCACTATAATGCCGGGATATACTCACATGCAGAAAGCACAGCCTGTAACCCTGGGACATCATTTTATGGCTTACTTTGAAATGTTCAAACGGGATATGGGCAGATTTAAAGACTGCATGAAAAGGATGGATGTAATGCCTTTAGGGAGTTGTGCCCTTGCAGGGACTACATATCCCATAGACAGAAATATGGTTGCGGAAATTCTAAAGTTTTCGGATATTACGCAGAATTCTATAGACGCGGTATCAGACAGGGACTTTGCAATTGAGTTTATCAGCTGTTGTGCCTTTGGAATGATGCATCTCAGCCGGTTCTGCGAGGAGTTGATTATATGGAATACCGGGGAATTCGGATATATTGAGATGGATGACGGCTACAGCACGGGAAGCAGCATTATGCCTCAGAAAAAGAATCCCGATATTGCAGAGCTTATAAGAGGCAAGACAGGCAGGGTATATGGAGACCTGATCACTCTTTTTACTATTATGAAGGGGCTCCCGCTATCCTACAACAAGGATATGCAGGAAGACAAGGAATCGGTTTTCGATGCGGGGGACACTTTTAAGTCCTGCATTTCAGTATTTATTCCAATGCTTGAAGCTATTACAATAAACAAAGAAAGAATAATGAACAATCTAAAAGGCGGATTTCTGAATGCCACCGATCTGGCTGATTATCTGGTGAAAAAGGGATTACCCTTCAGGGATGCTCATGAAGCGGCGGGCAAAATGGTGAGGTACTGTATTGCCAACAATAAGGAGCTGACAGAGCTTTCCATGGACGAATTCAGGAAATTTTCCTGCTGTATAGAAGAAGAGATATATGAGTTTCTGAAGCCGGAAGTATGTTTGTCAAGGAGAAATACTGAGGGAGGGCCTTCCGAACAGAGAGTCAGAGAGGCTGTATTGCGCGGAAGAGAGTTTCTGAATCATTTTGAGGAAACAGTTTAGATGTAGCATATATTGGGGGAAGGTATTTATGATTTGGGTTGGAATTTTAGGAGCAAAGGGATATTTTGGAGAAGAGCTTTCAAAGCTGATCGCCGGGCATCAGTCAGCGCAGGTGAGCACCATGTTGGACTTGCAGGAGTTTAATGAATCCGGATGCGGCTTTAGCAGAGGCAATGGAAAGAGTGCGGGATACCTGAAGATGATGAATGCAATTAATAGGGCAGACATTATATTTAACGGATTTTCCGGCACAGTTGCAGAGGATATATACTCAAAAGCACTTTCCAATGGAAAAAAAATAATAGATGTCGGTGATAAGCAGCATATAGACGGCAGTGCATATCCCGGCTCAGTATTTGGACTGTCTGAGCTTTACAAGGATAAGATGAAGGATGCATCCATAGCTGCAAATCCAAGCAGTTATTGCACCGGCGCAATGCTGGGATTGGCGCCTCTGGCTGCAGGCAATCTGATTGATATAAATACTGCGGTTATTGAATCCAAGTCGGGTATCTCCTGTCTCAGATGCGGAGATAAGCTTGAATGTACAGATATTACCACTGACGACGGCAGCAAGATATACAAAATGGAGAGCAGGGACTATGCTGAAGAAGTAAAGAAGCAGATGCTTGCGCTGTTCGGTAAGGACGCCTTATCTTCATATATATCATATATCATTCCGGGAATAAAAGGGATTATTACATCTATAACGGCCGAACCCGGTACCGGATTCGGCGGAAACGATATTTCAGAGATTTACAGAGATTTTTACAAGTTTAACCCGTTAATTAAAATTGGCGGTGCTGATACAATAAATGGGGCAAGGAACGGATTCGACAAATATTTTTGCTCCATATCAGCCTCGACAGATGCAGATACCGGTAAGATAACAGTGACTACAATTCTTGATGATGTTGTAAGAGGATCAGCAAGCCAAGCAGTACAGACAATGAACCTTATGTATGGTATCGAAGGAATAGTAGGTTTATAGAAAACAAAGCAAGCCGGCATCGGCTTGCTTTGTTTTTTCACAGCATAGCAGAATAATAAATTGTACAGGCTTTTAATAAGCTTGTTCTTTTTGTTTTATGATACTTGATGTCGAAAGGCCAAACAGGTATAATTAACTGGGTACTGCATTTTATTAGCCATGGAGGTGGAGTTTTGGGTTTTAATGTGATTATTGCACTATTTGCCGGTTTAAGTCTTTTCCTTTATGGTATGCAGATAATGTCGGATGCTCTTCAGAAATCTGCCGGAGACAGATTAAAAAAGCTGCTGGAGATTCTTACAACAAACAAGTATATTGGGGTCCTGGTAGGTGCGGCAATTACAGCAGTTATTCAAAGCAGCAGCGCCACCACAGTAATGGTGGTTGGCCTGGTCAATGCAGGGATAATGAACCTTTCGCAGGCAGTAGGGGTAATAATGGGGGCGAATATAGGCACTACAATGACCGCTCAGATAATTGCCTTTAAGCTTACCAACATAGTCCCCTATGCCATTATTATCGGTGCAATACTTGTGTTATTCTCAAGGAAAAAATCACGTAAGCACCTGGGTGAATTAATTATAGGGTTTGGTATACTGTTCATGGGTATGAATATGATGGGTGACGCCATGAAGCCTTTGAAAGACATACCTGAATTCTCACAATTCATGATAGGCCTGGAGGATAACCCGCTTCTGGGGGTTCTTTCCGGGTTGCTGTTAACTGCAATAGTCCAAAGCAGCAGCGCAACTGTCGGTATACTTCAGGTTCTGGCTATGCAGGGGCTGGTTCCTATCGAAGCAGCACTGCCGATATTATTTGGTGACAATATCGGTACATGCGCTACCGCCCTAATTGCCAGCATAGGTACAGGCCTGACGGCTAAAAGAGCAGCTATAATGCATGTGACAATTAAGATTATAGGTACGATAATATTTATGTTTATACTGCACCCGGTAACTTCATTAGTAGTTCTGACTGCTTCAGAGCCTGCAAGGCAAATAGCCAATGCGCATACCTTATTTAATATTACAAATACCGTTATTCTCCTGCCCTTCTCCGCAATGCTTATTACCTTCGTGACTAAAGTACTGCCGGGAGAAGATGTGTATGATAAATTTGCATTAAAGTATCTGGACAAGAGAATACTGGAGACTCCCTCAATAGCTGTCGGACAAATTGTAAAAGAGATTATCAGAATGGGAGAAGTTGCAAAGTGCAATGTGCAAAAAGCAATGCAGGCAATTTTAAATAATGATGAGAGAGTCTTGAATGAAATACGGAACAATGAGAAAGTTATAAATGAATTGGAAAGAAGAATAGGTGAATTTCTTCAGGAGGTAATGCATTCCGCAATTGGAGATGACCAGCAAAAAATGGTAGGGATGCTGTTCAATACTGTACATGATATGGAAAGAATAGGGGATCATGCGGATAACCTTGGAGAAATAGCCCAATATAAGTTGGATAATAAAGTGTCTTTCTCCAATTATGCAATGGAGGAATTAAGAGAAATATATAAAAATGTTGAGCAGTCAATGGACAATGCATTTTTGGCCTTAGGCACCAAGGATACTGCTTATGTCGAAGCAGTAGACGCTTATGAGAGAAAGGTTGACGAGCTTAGAGATTCATTTAGGGAAAGCCATATCAACAGAATAAACAAAGGGGAATGCAATATAAATGCAGGGGTGCTTTTCCTGGAGATTCTGACCAATCTTGAAAGGATCAGCGACCACTGTGTTAACGTTGCGGATGTTGTCAGGATTGTAGACAAGTCAAAGCCAAAGCTTGACAGGGTGAGTGAAATATCCCCTGAAAAGTGCTGATTTAAATTAAATTATTCTCTGAAACAGCGGCAGTCATGTGTAAGCTGTAAAATGCTTGAACATGGCTGCTATTTATTATATTACTGAAAATGCAAGGGCATTTTGGTAAAATAGGTATATAACGAGGTGAAAGGGAGAAGAATTTGTATGAGTAATCATGATTATCTGAGGCAGATAAGCATCTTTTCAGAGCTTGAGAGTGAATTTCTTGAGGAAATCTATAAGATATCAAGAGTCCGAAAATATGAAAAGGGCAGAATAATATTCATGGAGGGAGAACCGGGGGAGGCCTTCTTCTATATAAAGTCCGGCCTTGTCAAGATCTCGAAGCTTTCAAGAGACGGGCGGGAGCATATACTT
>JAGOLK010000010.1 GCA_017994115.1 Clostridia bacterium
GGTAAAAAATTGTTGGTTTCTGAAAGTCCGGAGGAAATTATTGAAAAAATTATCGAATATAAAAAGAGGATTTTTGACCTTTCATCGCTAATTATTAAAGATAACTTCTAAAGTGAGGTGCAAATAATTGGATTTAGCTTCAGTATTTGGTCTGGTAGGCGGAATAGCTGTTATTCTTATAACCATACTCCTCAGCGGTGATCTAATTGGATATGTAGATATACCTTCGATAATTTGTACTTTCGGCGGAACGATTGCTATGACATTTATGGCATTTCCGATTAAGAAGCTTAAGGAAGGCTTTGCCGCTTTAAAGTATGTATTTGTATATAAGGAGACAGACGCTGAATATATTATAAAATCCATAATTGATCTGGCAAATACAGCACGAAAGGAAGGACTGCTTGCTTTGGAGGAGGCTGCTCAGCAGCTAAAAGATGACTTTCTGCAGAAAGGAATACTGCTGATTGTAGACGGTACCGATCCTGAACTTGTAAGAAATATTCTTGAAACAGAGCTGTCTTTTATTGAAGAAAGACATAAGAGCAATCAAGGGGTATATGAGTTTATGGCTGCCATAGGCCCGGGTTTTGGAATGCTTGGAACACTTATCGGCTTGATAAACATGCTTGCAAACCTGTCGGATCCTTCAACAGTTGGTCCCAATATGGCAGTGGCAATTGTAACTACATTATATGGTTCACTTATTGCAAACGTACTATGTAATCCTGTAATAAGCAAGCTTAAGATACGCAGTTCCCAGGAATCTCTTATGAAAGAGGTAATGCTGGAGGGAATGCTGTCGATACAGGCAGGGGAGAATCCGAGAATAATTGAAGAGAAGCTTAAAGCCTTTATGTCGCCAAAACTTAGGAGCATGCTTGATTCATCAAAGGCACCAAAAGAGGGAGAGGAATAAGTATGGCCAGAAAAAGAGTTCAAGATGAGCCAAGTCCCGGAGCACCTGCGTGGATGTCTACTTACGGAGATATGGTAACCCTTCTTTTGTGTTTTTTTGTATTACTTTTTTCATTTGCAACTCTTGATGTTCAGAAATTTGAAGCTATAAAACAATCTATGAGCGGCTCTCTCGGTATTTTGGATTCAGGAATGACCTTGAGCATGGAACCCCTTGCTAATGCCTTTCCGGCTGATTCTCCTACGGAAGAAGTGGAAGAATTCAAGAAGCTCTATGAGCAAATGAGTGAATATATTAAGGAAAATAATCTGGAAGCGAGTATTACTCTTCGCCTGGATGAACGGGGACTGCTGGTGAGATTTATGGATAATGTTCTTTTCGACTCCGGCAAGGCGGACTTAACTCCCAAGGCCAGGGATATTATCAATAAAGTGGCTGAGATAATCAGGCAGAACGACAAAAATATCAGAATTGAAGGACATACCGACAATGTACCGATTAATACCTTCAGATTTCCGTCAAATTGGGAGCTTTCGACTACCAGGGCAGTAAATGTGGTTAAATATCTTATAGAGGAAAATGGGATATATGCGTACAGATTGTCCGCATCCGGTTATTCTGATCAGCATCCCGTTGATGATAATAATACGGCTGAAGGCCGGCAAAAAAACAGAAGAGTCGACATGGTGATACTCAGAGACGATATTAAGGATTTAAATCCATAATTCTTGGGAGGGAGACGGAATGAAACGAAATATTATCCTAATAGCGGCTATTGTGCTTTTACTTTTGGTTATAGTATCAGGTATAATAATATATATGTTTTTTAATAAGCCAAAAGTAGCAGAAGAGGAACCTATAAAAATCGACAAAAAACTCATGATGTTGTCATTGGGTGATTCTTTTGTGAATAATGTAAAAGACAGCAAAAAAATATGCAAATTGACATTCAAACTGGAGGTCGACAAAGAAGTTGCCGAATTGGTTACCTACAGGGAGTCAGAAATCAGAGACAGAATAAATGCACTTATAAGGTCCAAGACCGAAGCAGATCTGGAAGGAAAAGAAGGGCAGGAAAAGCTTCAAAAGGAAATTGTTGAAATTATAAAAAAGATTATTAATTCAAAGAAAATAAGAAATGTGTATTTTGACGAGTTTATAGTGCAGTAGAGAAGGAGGTGGCTTTGTGTCCGAGGTTCTTTCGCAGAATGAAATAGATGCGCTTCTTAGTGCACTGAATTCTGGAGAAATAGATGTTCAAGAGATAAAAGAAGAAAAAGAAGAAAGAAAAGTCAGGGACTATAACTTCAAGATACCGAACAAGTTTGCAAAGGACCACACAAGAACTCTTCAAATCATGCACGAGAATTTTTCAAGACTGTTGCAGACATATCTTTCGGGGTATCTTAGGGCATTAGTTCAAATAGAAGTTATTTCGGTTGATCAGCTGACATATAATGAATTCACCAACTCTATGCCAAACCCGTCAGTGCTTGGCATTGTGGAATTTGCCCCACTTACCGGATCAATAATAGTTGAAATGACACCGACGATTTCCTTTGCTATGATTGAGAGGATTCTTGGAGGTGCGGGGCATGCCTTCGAAAGAGTGAGAGGTTTTACCGAAATTGAGCTTAGCCTCCTGGAAAAAATAATCGGACAGATTATCAACTTTTTTAAAGACCCATGGAAAAATGTAATAGAATTGAGGCCAAGACTTAAGAAAATAGAGACAAACCCGCAGTTTGCACAAATTCTGTCACCTAATGAAACAGTAGCGCTTATAACATTAAATACCAAAATCGGAAATATTGAAGGAATGATTCATATTTGTATTCCGCATCTGGTTATTGAACCGGTAATTCCCAAGCTAAGCACCAAGTTTTGGTTCTCAGGCATTACCAAGGAAATAACAGGCAGTGATTTAAAGATAATCGAAAAGAAAATACAGAGCACTCTGCTTCCCATAAGAGTTGTACTGGGGGACAGCGAGATTACCGTAAGAGACTTCCTGGAGCTTGGAGCGGGTGATGTAATACAGCTTAATACATCAGTAAATGATGACCTGAAAATATATGTAGGCAATTTAAAGAAATTCAGCGGTAAGCCCGGATTGAAGAAGAACAAGGTGTCAGTGAAAATTACACGAATAGAAAAGAAAGGAGATGATTATGATGAGTGAGATGCTGTCACAGGAAGAGATAGACGCCCTGCTTAAGGGAGATAGCGCAACAGCGCCTCAAGATAATTCATCTTCTCAAGCCGGTCATGATAGTGTTCTTACAACGGAAGAAATAGATGCTCTGGGTGAGATAGGAAATATCAGCATGGGGACTTCAGCTACGACATTATTTACTCTTCTGAACAACAAAGTAAGCATAACCACGCCAAAAGTGTCGGTTGTTACATGGGAAGAGCTTTCAATACAATATCCAATTCCGTATGTTGCGGTGCAGGTTCAATATAAAGAGGGCCTGGAAGGGTCTAACCTGCTTATATTAAAAGAAGATGACGTAAAAATAATTACAGATTTGATGATGGGCGGGCCGGGGGAGATAAGCCCCGATTCGGTAGGCGACCTTCAGCTTAGTGCCATAGGGGAAGCCATGAACCAAATGATTGGTTCATCCTCAACTTCGTTATCTTCAATGTTCAATAAGAGAATAGATATTTTCCCTCCCCGTGCGTTTATATTATACTTTCAGAACTTAAGCGAACTTGAACAGTTCAATTCAGTCGATAAAGTGGTTAAAATTGCTTTTAAGATGGAAGTAGGAGATATAATAGACAGTGAAATAATGCAGCTTATACCGATAGATTTTGCAAAAGAGCTTGTAAGAAGCCTTATGGATAACATTTCAACTGAGTCTGAACCCATATTCGTAGGCAAAGCCGAAGAGCCTCAAGTGAAGCAGCCGGCTGTTAGCGATCCCGGCACTCAGCCCAAAAAGCCGGAAAGCAATACAATACTTAGCAAAGGGTATGAAGAAAGAGAGGAGAATGAGCCTGCTGCAAGAAGAGAGGAACGTAAAGTTGTCAATGTTCAGCCCGTACAATACCAGACCTTTGATGTCGAAAAATTGAACGCTGAAAAAGAAAGCATTGAGCTTATTATGGATGTTCCGCTTGAAATAACAGTCGAGTTGGGACGGACAAAAAAATTGATAAGAGATATTCTTGAGTTCAGCCCGGGTACAATTCTTGAGCTGGACAAGCTTGCAGGAGAACCTGTGGATATAATGGTAAACGGTAAATACATTGCCAAGGGCGAAGTAGTCGTAATCGACGAAAGCTTTGGTGTAAGAATCACTGATATTGTAAGTGCATCGAAGCGTCTTAGCAGAATTCAATAGTCAATATTTTACATTTACAAGGAGGAAATAATCAAATGGCTAACGGTATACTGATTGTTGACGACGCGGCATTCATGAGAATGATGATTAAGGATGTATTGTCAAAAAACGGTTTTGAAATCAGCGGAGAGGCTGAGAATGGCGCAAAGGCTATAGAAAAGTACAAGGAAATCAATCCTGATTTAGTTATAATGGATATTACTATGCCTGAAGTTGACGGGATACAAGCCGTAAAGGAAATCAAAAAAATAAACAGTGCCGCAAAGGTTATTATGTGTTCCGCCATGGGACAGCAGGCTATGGTCATAGAAGCAATACAAGCAGGAGCAAAAGATTTTATTGTTAAGCCCTTCCAGGCAGAAAGGATTATTGAGGCAGTTAAGAAGGTATTGGGATAAGAAGGAGCAGGTTTTATGAATACAGGCAGTACAATATACGGAATACTATACTTCCTGTTTATGTCAGCTGTTATTCTGGCTGCCGCTTATTATGCAACAAGATTTTTGTCAAAAAGAAGCCTCAGAAATGCCGGAAGTAAGAATCTTAAGATAGTGGAAGCAGCACCTCTTGGTATTGACAAAAGCATTTTACTTGTTAAGGTAGGAGAACAATATCTTCTGCTGGGAAGTACACAGAAGAGCATAACCCTGCTTACGGAGGTAGACCCTGAAAAACTGACTGTTGGAGATGATGAAAGTATTGAAGTTTATATGAGCAGCTTTCAGGATGAAAACAAAAAAATCGGGATGAACTCAATAAAGGATAATCTAAACAAGCTGAAATCAATTGTTAGAGGTAACAGAACAGATGTATAAGAAAAATGGTATTATAAAAATTATACTGATTTTGGCATTAATAATTTTAATGGGAATTATTGATGTTTGGTGCGAACCGCTTCCGATACCCAAAATAGGACTTGATATCGAAACTGCCGAAAATCCTCAGGATGTGGCACTGAGCATGCAGATACTTTTTATACTTACTATTATTTCCCTTGCACCGTCAATACTGATTATGCTTACTTCTTTTACCAGGATAATAATTGTGCTTTCATTTACAAGAAATGCCCTGGGTACGCAGCAGATGCCGCCTAATCAAGTGCTTATAGGGCTGGCACTGTTTCTAACATTTTTCATAATGTCACCGGTAATTACAGAAATCAATGAAAATGCATTCACACCGTTTACAAATGGTGAGATTACTCAAGAGGCCGCGATAGAAAAGGCTGAAGAGCCTATACGCAATTTTATGTTTAAGTACACAAGAGAAAAGGATCTTGCATTGTTCCTGAATCTAAGCCAGGTGAAACAGCCCTTGGCCATGATCGATATACCAACCTCTGCGCTTATACCGGCATTTATTATAAGCGAGCTTAAAACAGCCTTTGAGATTGGTTTTTTCTTATATATACCTTTTTTGATGATAGATATGATTGTATCAAGTACACTTATGTCAATGGGTATGATGATGCTGCCGCCGATTATGATTTCAATGCCTTTTAAAATATTACTTTTTGTAATGGTTGACGGCTGGAATCTGATTGTAAGATCTCTTATTTTGGGATTTAAATAATTGAGGTGTAACCTATGGATCAAGCAATAGTAATTGATGTTGCACGGGAAGCAATAAAATCTGTTTTGCTGGTTTCAGCGCCAATACTGGGATTGGGGCTTCTGGTCGGCCTTATAGTAAGCATAGTGCAGGCAACTACACAGATACAAGAACCTACTTTATCGTTTATACCGAAGATAATAGCCGTTTCCTTGACTATGCTGGTCTTTGGCCCATGGATGATGAACATAATGTATGAGTTTACCGTAAGGCTGTTTGAGAATATCCCTGTTTATATTAAATGATTATGGATAGTATTAGTGTTATTTTGGTCGATAGATTCCTGGTACTGCTGCTGGTTTTTATAAGAATGACCGCTCTTTTCGTAGTAACACCGGTATTCGGAAGGAGAGAGATGCCGGCATATTTAAAAATTGGACTTGCATTTTTCTGTTCTTACATAATGGTTCCTTTGCTGGGAGATGTCCGGATTGAATATTCCAACATATTTAGTTTTTCAGCGATTATAGCCAAGGAATTTATGGTGGGAATAATAATTGGATTTGTAAGCTTTATGGTTTTTTCAGCCCTTTATTTGGCAGGACAGATAATTGACATGCAGGTTGGCTTCGGAATGGTGAATGTTCTTGACCCGACCACGAATACTCAGGTTCCTTTGATAGGCAACTTTATATATATTATGACTACAATACTTTTTCTGGCAATTGACGGGCATCATGTACTTCTGGCAGCATTATACAAAAGCTATAGTGTTTTGCCTATTGACGGCTTTGCTTTTACCGAAGCTATGACAAATAATATTGCTTCAATTTTTGCCGAGGTATTCCTAATAGGGTTCAAAATAAGCATTCCGGTAATGGCTGCTACTCTGCTTGCCGAGGTAGCCCTTGGAATACTTTCAAGAACTGTTCCTCAGATGAATGTATTCATAGTAGGCCTTCCCTTGAGAATTGGTATCGGCCTTATTACACTTTACATAATGATTCCTGTGTTTATACAGATTATCACGGTTACCTTTGACAGGATGTACGGCTATGTCTACTTGATAATAAGGAGTATGGCTAAAGGATGAAAGATTATGCTTATTTAAAGATAAATCTTCAGCTGTTCGGAGAAAAGACCGAACCCGCAACTCCAAAGAGAAGACAGGAGCTGCGGCAGAAGGGCCAGATTCCAAGGAGCAGGGAGTTAGTGACAGCGGTAGTGCTGTTGATTTCATTCTTTAGCATGAGGTTTCTTTCAAAATTTATATTCGGTGATTTGATATTTGCCGTAAGGAATTCCCTGAGTTTTCCCAAGGATATTGATTCCAGGTTTACCACTAATGAAATTATGCTTATATTTCTGCAAAACCTCTTAATATTTGCAAAGATACTTGCGCCAATACTGCTGATAGTTGCTCTTTGCGTAATAATAATGAACTATGTTCAGATTGGTTCTGTATTTACAGCCAAGCCCTTAATGCCGAATTTGAATAAAATTAACCCGGTTGAAGGCTTCAAGAGGCTGTTTTCAAAAAACGCTTATGTGGAATTGCTTAAATCCATTTTAAAAATAGGGATTATAGGATTCATCATTTATGATTATCTCGTTGATAATTACAGGGTAATTCCTGAATTGCTGAATATGAATGTTGAAAGTACAATGATATTCATCGGAAATACAATTATCAGCGTTGGCATTAGGGCTGCTGCGGTGCTGCTTATCCTCTCGGTTTTTGATTATGCCTTTCAGAAATGGAATTTTGAAAAAGAGATAAGGATGTCAAAGCAGGAGATAAAAGACGAATACAAGCTTACTGAAGGCAATCCTCAAATAAAATCAAAAATTAAAGAAAAGCAGAGGCAGCTTTCACTAAGAAGAATGATGGCAGAGGTTCCGTCTGCCGATGTAATAATAACAAACCCTACGCATTTTGCTATTGCCGTCAAATATGAAGAGGCTGTTTCGGAAGCCCCGGTGGTAATAGCAAAGGGAAAAGACCTTATTGCAGAAAAAATCAAGGATACGGCAAAAAAGAACAATGTACCGATAGTAGAAAACAAACCCCTTGCTCAAGCCTTATATAAAAGCGTAGAAATAGGACAGCAGATACCCAGTGAACTGTACAAGGCAGTGGCAGAGGTACTGGCATATGTATACAGTTTGAAAGACAAATAGAAGGAGACCTATGTATGGGCAGATATAGTGATGTAATAGCAGTTTTGATTGTAGCTTTAATAATTCTTATAGTAATACCGGTTCCTACTATTTTGATTGACATACTGCTTACATTGAATATTTCATTGTCACTGGTTATTTTCCTGTTATCCATGTATATAAAGGAATCGCTGCAATTTTCGATTTTTCCGACAATACTGCTGATTACGACGCTGTTCCGATTGTGCCTTAATTTCTCCACAACAAGGCTGATACTGGGCAAGGGATATGCAGGTGAAGTTATAAATGCCTTTGGCAGCTTTGTAACAGGCAGTAATCCTATAGTTGGTTTTATAATGTTTCTTATACTTGTTATAGTACAATACATAGTTATTACAAAGGGTGCAGAGAGGGTTTCCGAGGTTTCCGCAAGATTCACGCTGGATGCAATGCCGGGCAAGCAAATGGCCATAGACGCGGATTTGAATTCCGGCCTGATAAATGAAATGGAAGCCAAGGAAAGAAGAAAAGCAATACAGCAGGAAGCTGACTTTTACGGAGCTATGGACGGAGCCAGCAAGTTTGTAAAGGGTGACGCAATTGCAGGTATTATAATTACAGTAATAAATATTGTAGGCGGTTTTGCAATTGGAATGCTGCAAATGGACTTGGACTTTATCGAATCCCTTTCAACATTTACTAATCTGACTATAGGAGATGGTTTGGTTTCACAGATTCCGGCACTGCTTGTTTCAATTGCGGCAGGCATGGTTGTGACAAGGGCGGCTTCAAATTCAGACCTGGGAACTGATATCCTGGCACAGCTTTTATCAGAGCCAAAAGTACTTTATATCGCATCGGGGGCATTGTTTATATTGGCATTCACCGGATTGCCTCCTTTACCGAATATTATACTGGCATGCTTACTGGGGTTTATGGGGTACAACCTTAGAAAGACTATAAAGGAAGCACAGAAGGAAGAGGAAATAAAAGCCCAGGATTTTGAAGTCGAAGAGATTAGAAAACCTGAGAATGTTATGTCGCTGCTGCAGGTGGATCCGATAGAACTTGAGTTCGGATACGGGATTATACCCTTGGCGGATGTGAATCAGGGCGGAGATCTTCTTGACAGGGTTGTAATGATAAGAAGACAGTGTGCTCTGGACTTGGGCTTGATAGTACCGGTCATAAGGCTGAGAGACAATATACAACTTAAACCCAATGATTATATAATTAAAATAAAAGGCAATGAGGTAGCAAGCGGAGAACTGATGTTCGACAATTATCTGGCAATGAACCCCGGCACCGCTGACGGTGAATTGGATGGAATAAAGACCACGGAACCGGCTTTTGGCCTGCCGGCAGTGTGGATTAGCGAAAACCAGAAGGAGAGGGCAGAAATGATGGGATATACCGTGGTGGATCCGCCTTCTGTAATAGCCACACATCTTACAGAAATCATAAAAACTCATGCCCATGAACTATTGGGCAGACAGGATGTTCAAAAAATTATTGATAATGTGAGAGAAAACTATCCGGCACTGGTGGAAGATGTTATTCCCAAACAGCTTAGCATCGGAGATGTTCAGAAGGTTCTTGCCAACTTGCTGAAGGAAGGCGTATCCATAAGGGATATGGTTACCATATTGGAGACCCTTGCGGATTATGCACCTATGACAAAAGACACCGACATGCTTACCGAATACGTAAGGCAGTCAATGAGAAGAAATATTACCAAACGCTTTATAGTTGAAATGCAGGCAAAGGTAATAACATTGGATGCGGTTCTTGAACAAACCATATTGGATTCAGTGCAGCAGACAGAGTACGGTTCATATTTGAACCTTGAACCCAATACAGCACAGCGCATAATAAATAATCTTCTTAAGGAGATGCAGAAGCTGACGTCATTGGGAGAACAACCCATAATACTGGCTTCACCTGTCGTAAGGCTGTACTTCAAGAGACTGACCGAACAGGTTGCTCCGGGACTAATAGTGCTGTCATATAATGAGCTTGACCCATTGGTTGAGATACAATCCGTAGGGGTGGTGAGTATATAATGAAAGTAAAAAGATATGTTGGGGAAACAGCCCAGGAAGCGATGCAGAAAGTAAAATCCGACTTGGGAAGAGACGCAATAATACTAAACACGAGGAAGATAAGAAAAAAAGGCCTGGCAGGTTTGTTTTCAAAGCCTCTTATTGAAGTAGTTGCAACAATAGATAATGACATCTCTTCAGGGGCAAGGGCAAATAATGCCAGAAATGAGCATACCATTGAAACAAATGAATTTATAAAGGAACTTAATGAGAATTTGCAGGGCCAGAAGAATTCATTAAAGGACAATACAAAAAAACATAGTCATGCCGACGAAAAAGAGCTTATACAACAGGACTTCATGGAAATTAAGAACATGCTGAACAAGGTTTATGACGCCGTAAAGGTGGATTATGAGAATACAAAATTATCGGATGTAGTGAAGAAGTATCTTAAAACCCTTGAGGACAATGAGGTTGACAAGGTAATCGTAAATGAGATTAAAGAGAAGCTTATGGAGACTTTGGACTCTGAAAAACAGCAAAGTGATGCAATTGTCAGAAATACTGTTTATAACATATTGATGAAATATGTTAAAGAACCGGAACCCTTTTCATTTGCGGGAGGAAAGAAAGTCATTATAGTCATAGGGCCTACAGGTGTAGGTAAGACAACCACTCTTGCAAAGCTTGCAGCCAATATGGTTCTGAATGAGAAAAAAAGAGTAGGGCTTATTACTTCGGATACTTATAGAATTGCGGCGGTTGAGCAGCTTAAGACCTATAGTGAAATAATCGGAGTACCCCTATCAATAATATACACTCCGGGAGAGATTCTTAATGCCATAGAAAGCTATGCGGATAAAGATCTGATACTTGTTGATACTGCAGGCAGGAGCCATAAGGACAAATACCAGCTTATGGAATTAAAAACTCTTATAAAATCAAGCATCAACTATGAAGTATATTTGGTAATCAGTGCAACCACCAAGTTTTCCGATTGCATAGAAATAATAAAAAATTACAGTTTCCTGGATGACTATAAGCTGCTTTTTACAAAACTTGATGAAACCTCAGCCTTCGGAGTGATACTAAATGTTGCTTATATCACTAAGAAGCCGATTTCATATATCACCACCGGACAAAGTGTGCCTGATGACATTGAAATTGCCGATAACGGCAAGATAATAAACTGTTTGTTGGGAGATAAGCTATATGAAAGATCAAGCTGAGAGATTAAGAGAAATAATTAGCAGCATAAAAAACTATAAAGACGAAGAAAATAGGACAGGCATACTTACAAATAAACCTGGTTCAAGAGTGATTGCAGTAACAAGCGGAAAAGGCGGGGTAGGAAAGACGAACTTTACTGTGAACCTCGGCATAAAATTTGCACAGATGGGCCTGAGGGTGGTAATAATCGATGCGGACCTGGGCCTTGCCAACGTGGATGTTGTTATGGGCAAAATGTCCAAGTATAATTTGTCCGATGTAATAAACAGCAACAAGAACATACTTGAAATACTTGAAGAAGGTTATGAAGGGGTAAAATTCGTTTCCGGAGGATCCGGAGTTCAAGAGCTGGTGAAGCTGAACAGAACTCAGCTGGTGGACTTGCTGATGAAGCTGGGAAGGCTGGATGAGGAAGCAGATATTATATTAATTGATACGGGAGCAGGGCTTTCCGAAAACGTTATAAGCTTTGTGCATGCTGCACGGGAGGTCATATTGGTAACTACGCCGGAGCCCACCTCCATAACGGATGCTTATGCTCTGATAAAAACCATTACCCACAAGGATAAAACAAAAAATATCAAAGTTGTGGTGAATAGAGCTGACAATGCGGCTGAAGCCTTCAACATCCTTGATAAACTAAATGTCGTAACTCAAAAGTTCCTTGGAGTAAGACTGCAAAAACTCGGCTACATACTGAATGATACTTGTGTAACAAAGGCAGTCAAGATTCAGCAGCCATTTGTAATAAGCTTTGCCAGGAGTGAGGCATCAAGAAATATGAATGATATTGCCTTAACTCTGATGGATAATAAAGAACTGAATCCCAGCTCGGTTTCAGGAATAAAAATGTTTATAAACAAACTTACCAGCTTATTCAATTAATTAATCTGCTTTGTCAATTGCAGCTATGAATTTACACACCATTTATTTGCACTTATAATTCATAAGGAGAATTATTATGAAGTACTTAAAGAAATATTTCAATATAGGAGATAAAGTACAGATAGAATATTGGGATCCGGTAGGGGAATTAAGGCAATACGTAAGCCAGGTAGTTGATATTCATGACGGTCAAGATGAAAAATTTATTGATGTACTGATACCGATATATAAGAACATGGATGTGAATATCAGGCAGGGCACTATTCTGAAGCTTATCGTATTTAAGGGAGATGCAATTTATGAAATCAGAACCATATTATTTAAAAAGCTTTTTGGAAGTATTCCCCTTCTTAGGCTCAAGGCGACTTCTGAAGTAATAAAAAAACAGAGAAGAGACTATTACAGGCTGAAAATATTCAGAGAAATAGAAGCCAGGCTGGTGATTGACCCTGAAGAGAAAAAGTATGGTGAAAAGTTTAAATGCAATATCCAGGACATAAGTGCAGGAGGGCTTATGTTCAGTTCAAGAGAATATTTCAATCAAAATGATTTATTGGAGTTTGCCCTCGACCTTAATGGAATGATAAAGGTTGTGAAGGGAGTAATCGTACGCCGAACCCTTAACGAGAGCTACAGAGCCCCCTATTCCTATGGAGTACAGTATGTAGATTTGAATCCGGCAGACATTAATGCAATTACAAAGTTTATATTTGAAGAACAGCGCAGATTGATTAAAAAGGGGTTGATTTAATATGCTTACCCAAAAAGAAAAGATAAGAGTACTTATCGTAGACGATTCAGCATTTATGAGAGTAATGATTTCCGACATGCTTAAAAGCGATGCTGATATTGAAGTAGCAGGTACAGCACGAAACGGCAAAGAAGGGTTGGAAAAAGCAATACTATTGAAGCCGGATATTATCACGCTTGATATTGAAATGCCGGTAATGAATGGGCTTGAGGCTCTTGTTGAGCTTATGAAGCTTAAGCCTGTACCAAAGGTTATAATACTGTCCAGCCTTAGCTATGAAAGCGGAGAAGCTGCGATTAAAGCATTTGAATTGGGTGCTCTTGATTATGTTGTAAAACCGGTTCGATCATTAATAACAATTGATGCGGAACAGATGAGGGAAGAGTTAATCAATAAAATAAAATCCATATGCTGGTCAAAGACGGGGTATTTCCCTCAGATAAAACCAGAATACAAGCTGCCTTCTGTTGACAAGAAGGTTAAACATAAAAGCAGATCCGATGAATACCTGAAATACATTGTAGCCATAGGTACTTCCACAGGAGGGCCCAAAGCGCTCCAGGAGGTCGTGACAAAGCTTCCTGAGGATATACCTGCCGCAGTACTTATAGTACAGCATATGCCTCCGGGCTTTACAAAATCCCTTGCAAACAGGTTGGATAGCTTGTCGGAGATAAATGTAAAAGAGGCGGAGGACGGTGATGTACTAACGTCAGGTTGGGCTTATGTAGCTCCGGGTAACTATCATATGCTTGTAAAAAGCCATGAGGATAATAAGTACAAAATTCTTCTGAACAGTGAGGCACCGGAAAATGGGCACAGGCCTTCAGTAAATGTTATGATGAAATCAGTGGCAGAAACAGGGCATGACAAAATTATTGCGGTCATTATGACAGGTATGGGAAGTGACGGAAGTGAAGGAATTTTGGAAATAAAGAACGCAGGAGGAAAAACAATTGCACAGGATGAAAGAACCTGCGTGGTTTACGGAATGCCAAAATCAGCAGTTAATACAGGCGCTATCGATACTATAGCTCCTTTACACGGGATTACGGGAGAAATATTAAAATGCATGGGGGTGTAATACTTTGGACGTGAATCAGTACTTGGAAATATTTATTGAAGAATCCTTGGAACACTTGCAGGAATTGAATCAAAACCTGTTGAGCCTGGAAACAAATCCTGGCGATATGAAAACACTTAATGAGATCTTCAGAGTTGCTCATACATTAAAGGGTATGGCCGGTACAATGGGATTTACAGGGATTGCTAATCTGACTCATCAGATGGAAAACGTTCTGGATGCAATAAGAACCGGTAATATTGAAGTGAATTCCTCTATGATTGACATTCTGTTTGAATGCCTTGATTATCTTAGTAATTCCATAAATACCATATCCGCTACCGGAAAAGAAAGCAGCAGTAATGTAAATTCTATTATCGCAGGCCTTAATGGTATGCTGGCGAAAAAGCCTGAAGCAGAAGCATCTGACACAGCCGATAAGAAAGAACCTGAGGAAAGCAAAATGAAGTTTAATCAATATGATGATAATATTATCAGGAAGGCTGTGCAGCAAAACCATGGAGTATATAAAATTACGGTGGTGCTGGCCAAAGACTGCATGCTGAAATCAGCAAGAGCTTTTCTGGTATTTCAGACAGTTGAGAGATATGCGGAGATTTTCAAGTCAGAGCCGAAGGTTGAAGATATTGAAGACGAAAAATTCGATAACGAATTTACAATTGCAATAATTACCAAAGAAACTGAGGCTTTGATCAGGAAAGAGCTTGAATCCATTTCCGAAGTAACCGAAGTCATATTTGAAAGGATTGAAGTTTCTGAAGAACTAGACGTTAAAGATATCGATGAGATTACTAATGAAGAAAAGGAGACATTAAAGTACTCAATTGAAGACAAAGAAAACGGAGATTACATACAAGGCAAAAAGGCCAGAATGGGAAAGACAGTAAGGGTGGATATCGACAGGCTGGATAAGCTTATGAACCTGGTAAGCGAACTGATAATTATAAAAACCAGACTTGAGGGAGTTGGAACTGATTCAAAGAATCAGGATATGATAGAAGCAGTGGAATACCTTGAAAGGATTACTACCAACCTGCATGATGCAGTAATGAAAGTAAGAATGGTTCCCATAGAAAGAGTGTTCAACAGGTTCCCCAGAATGGTAAGAGACCTTGCGAAGAGCCTTTCCAAGGATATTATCCTTAACATGTCGGGTGAAGATACAGAACTGGACAGGACTGTCATAGACGAAATAGGCGACCCGCTTATACATTTGATAAGAAACTCCATCGATCATGGAATTGAAGAAAAAGAAGAAAGGATTAAAAATAACAAGCCGGCTAACGGAACAGTCAACCTAAGGGCATATCAGGACGGCAACAGCGTAGTTATAGAAGTGGAAGACGATGGAGCAGGAATAGACATTGAAAAGATAAAACGAAAGGCAGTAGAAAGAGGCATTTTGACAAGCAGTGAAGCAGATGACCTGGATGAGAAAAGTGCAATTGAACTGCTTTTCAATCCCGGCTTCAGTACTGCAGACAAGGTTTCAGGCCTTTCCGGCAGAGGAGTGGGACTGGATGTTGTCAAGACAAAAATCGAATCTCTTAACGGATTGGTTGAGGTTGAGAACTATAGGGGAAAAGGAAGCAAATTTATTATCAGATTGCCTTTAACACTTGCAATTATACAGGCACTGCTTGTAAATATCGGTGAAGAGAAATTTGCAATACCTCTCAATGTAATAAGGGATATAATTGATATTGAAGCATCTACAATCAGAAATGTACATGGACAGGATGTAGTATTAAACAGGGGCAATGTTCTGCCGATAGTAAGGATTGCAAAGATGCTTGGTGTTATAAATGCATCCAGTGATGACAGCGATCAATTGACTGCCGTAGTTGTAAAAAAAGGCGAAAAGAATGCTGCATTTATTGTGGACAGCCTTATGGGGCAGCAGGAAATAGTCATAAAAACTCTTGGAAAGTTCTTGTCAGGTATTAGAAATATAGCAGGGGCAACTATACTTGGGGATGGACAGGTTGCACTGATAATTGATTCAAATTCACTGATATAAGGAGGTGTTTCTTTTGGAAACAGCAACATTTGCACGGCAATTTGTAATATTCAAATTGGAGAATGAAGAATATGGAATTGACATACTGAGGGTAAAAGAAATCAAAGAAATGATGAGTATTACAAGAGTTCCGAATACCGCTCATTATGTGAGAGGCGTTATTAACCTAAGAGGAGAAGTGATACCGGTAATTGACCTGCGCAAAAGATTCAACCTGCCCGAAGGAAAAGACAGCAACAATACCCGTATAATAATAGTATCAGTGGATGATATTATCGTAGGGTTTACAGCCGATTATTCATCCGAAGTGGTTGAGATAAGCAGCGATGCGATAGAAGAAGCACCGGATGGTGTCGGCAGCGTGGATCAAGGTTATATATCCGGTATAGGTAAAGTGGGTGAGAGGCTTATCATATTGTTGGATATCGTGAAAATAGTCACTAATCCGGCTGTTTAAAAAGGGTGAGTAAAATGGGAATATCAATTGAAGAACTTAATAGCCTGCAAATTGATGTTTTAAAGGAAATCGGAAACATCGGTGCCGGAAATGCAGCAACAGCCTTGTCAAAAATGATATCAAAGAGAATTGATATGGACGTTCCCAAGGTAAATATCCTTGAGTTTAAGAATGTTGCGGAGTTAGTCGGAGGGCCCGAGACGGAGGTAGTCGGCATTTATTTTAAAGTAAATGGGGATATTACCGGGAGCATTATGGTTCTGGTTGACAAAAAATCGGCAAAAATGCTTGCAAACTTGCTTATGGGCAGAGATAGCAACGGAGATGACCTGGATGAGATGGATTTATCAGCATTGCAGGAAGTGGGGAACATACTTTCGGGTTCCTATCTGTCCTCATTGTCAACTTTGACAAATTTGAACCTGACTATGTCTGTGCCTTCTTTGGCAATAGATATGGCAGGAGCAATAATAAGCGTACCCGTTATACTTTTCGGACAGGTCGGCGACAGGGTAATGCTTATTGAAACTGACTTATTTGAAGGTACATACCATGTAAAGAGCAATTTCTTTTTAATACCTGACGAGGATTCTTTTGAGATTCTTCTTAAGAGCTTGGGAGTATTTTAATATGATCGATATAGTTAAGGTTGGGATGGCAGATTTGAATACGACATTTTGTCCCGGAGTGCTTACTACCCTGGGGCTTGGTTCTTGTGTAGGAATCTGCCTGTATGACCCTTCAACTAAGATTGCAGGGATGGTGCATATTATGCTCCCCAGCAGCGCTCAGATAAAGAACAACAGCAATGAAGCGAAATTCGCAGATACAGGTATTGTAAAATTAATGACAGAAATGATAAAAATCGGTGCAAAACGGAACAAGCTTGTCAGTAAGATAGCCGGAGGGGCGCAGATGTTCAATTTCAATGATACCAGTGAAGTAATGAGAATAGGTTTAAGAAATGTCACAGCTACAAAGGAAACTCTTAAAATGTTGAATATTCCGCTTATTTCGGAGGACACCGGAGGGAACTATGGGCGTACTATTGAATTATATTCAAAAACTGGTATATTATTAATAAAAACCATAGGCTATGGAACGAAGCAGATTTAGATATGTCCGGTATTGTGAATGTGGGGTTTCAATATGAGAATATCTGATTTTATACCAATTTTAATAGTTATAACCGCACTTATTGTTACTGTAACACTAGGTATATGCAACAATATAGATTTTTCCGAACTGATGATAAGATGTATGGCTGTTACCATAGTATTTGGTATATTTGGTTCATTGATAACAAAAACTGTTTTGAATCTTATTGAATATTACAGAGTGAGCATACATATCCAGGATAAAGGCGGAACGGTGTCGGCAACGGGAAGTAAACTGGACATAAAAGTGCCTCCTTTGGATGATGAAGCACTGGAAGCAATCGATTATGACAGTGACAATGAATTTATTGAAGTTAATCCTGCCGATTTGAGCAAATACATCAATAGCAATACGGATTAACTTATACTACTGCACGGAGGTAATAACCGAAATGGTCAATCTTTGGGAAGTATATTCCAGGACGAAAGCTGCGGAAATTAGAGAGGAATTAATACTTAAATATACATATATAGTTAAATATGTTGCGGGAAGACTATATTCAAGTTACGGAAACAATGTAGAATTTGATGACCTTGTCAGCTATGGTATATTTGGATTAATAGATGCAATTGACAAATATGATATTGCAAGAGGAGTTAAATTTGAAACTTATGCACAGCTTAGAATAAGAGGTTCTATTATAGATCACTTGAGGGAAATAGACTGGCTTCCCCGTTCGATAAGACAAAAATCCAAAGAACTGGAGAAATCATACAATGACTTGGAAAGCAGGCTTGGCAGGCCTGCTACCGATGAGGAGATGGCGGAAAGCTTTGGATTATCGGTGGAAGAATTCCAAAAGAAGATACAGAATATCACCACTTATTCTGTAGTATCCCTGGATGATTTGCTGGAACAGAAAAGAGAAATTATCAGCAATGAAGCGGACAAGCATTCCGAAACTCCTGAAAATGTGATTGAAGATAAGGAAATGAAAGAGATACTTGCAGATGCAATAAGCGCTTTACCAGAAAAAGAAAAAAAGGTAGTATCACTATACTACTATGACGAGCTTACATATAAAGAGATAGGAAAGCTGTTGAATATTTCGGAATCAAGAGTTTCACAACTTCATACAAAAGCAATCATTCGGCTTAAGAACAAGTTAAAAATTGCATTTGAATGATAGGATGGTGATAATAATGAGCAATGAGTACATAATACTCGAAGGCAAGGATTATGAAAAGTTAATAGCAAAAGGAATGGAGCATTTTAATGCCAGGAAGGAAGAACTCAATATTGAGATTCTGGAAAGCAAAAAGAACCTGTTTTCCTCTTACTACAAAGTGAAGATAGCGAAGGGGGAAAATAAAACCCTGGAGATAATTGAGAGCAATATTGACAGTATTCTGAATGAGAATCTGAAAGCAAACACCAAAAGTATAGATTTTGATTTTAGAGAAGACGGAGTATATATTAAGGCGGATAAAGATGTTACAATAGTGGATATTGTAACAAAAATTGACCTGCGAAGAATTCAGAGCGTGGATCTGACAAAAATAAAACAAATGCTGGAAATCGGAAGCCTTGATAATTGGATAAAAATAGCCGAGCCCCAGATGGAAAAGAAGATAGACAGTGAATGCCTCGTAAAAACGGCTAAGGACAAAATGAAGGCTTTTATTGTTATCAGCAAACCCATCGGCGGAAAAGATATTACAATAGAAGTAATAAATGAAGCACTTAAGCAGGAAGGTGTAAAATTCAACATTAAAGAAGATGTGATTGAAAAGGCGGTTTCTCAAAAGGCATATGACAAAGAAATTCTTGTGGCTGAAGGAATAGAACCGCAGCCGGGGAAGGATGCGGAGCTTGTATACCATTTTGACACTTCCGCCGAAAAGTCAATAAGTATAGACAAAGACGGAAAAATTGACTACCATGAACTGTCCCTTATAAAAAATGTCAAAGCCGGAGAGAAGCTGGTAACCCTTATGCCGCATACCGAAGGCATACCCGGAAAGAATGTTTCCGGTGAAGATGTTCCCGGAAAGGATGGAAAGAAGCTTGCCTTGCCAAGGGGAAAGAATGTTGTTGTAAGCGAAGACGAACTTGAGCTTGTCGCAGCAATTGACGGTGAAGTAAAAATCATTGACGGAAAGGTAAATGTTTTCTCCGTTTATGAAGTAAAGAATAATGTGGATAACTCTACAGGCAACATAAGGTTTAACGGAAAAGTAATAGTAATGGGCAATGTTCTGACAGGCTTTTTAATCGAGGCCGAAGGAGATGTGGAAGTTTATGGTGTTGTTGAAGGGGCTCAGATAAAATCCAAAGGCAATATAATACTTCACAGAGGAATACAAGGTATGAACAGAGGAGAGCTTTACTGCGAAGGGGATCTTGTAGCCAAGTTTATAGAAAACAGCAAGATAGATGTAAAAGGAAACATCCAGAGCGATGCAATAATGCACAGCCAGGTTACCTGCGGAAAGAAGCTGGAGGCAACCGGCAGAAAAGGCTTGCTGGTTGGCGGTACTTTTAAGGTAGGCGAAGAAATAAAAGCAAAGGTTGTAGGTTCTCCGATGGCTACGATTACAGAACTGGAAGTCGGCGTCAACCCTGAAATGAGAAATAAATTCGAAGAATTAAAGAATGAATTGAAGCAGGTTACGGATAACCTGGACAAAACAAGCAAGGCGGTTGATCTTCTGACAAAAATGAGCAAAAGTATGGAACTGCCGGAGGATAAAAAGGCACTTCTGGCAAAATCCTTACAGCTTAAGCTGCAGCTTAAGCAGAAGCAAGATCAGTTATTAAACGAGCAGAATGAATTGGAGGTTTATTTCGAAGAATTATCAAAAGGAAAAGTAAAGGTATATGATATTATTTATCCCGGCAGCAGGATAATAATCGGAAGCAGCTTGATGTATATCAAGGATTCTATAAAGTTTGTTTCCTTTTGCAGAATGCATGCTGAGATAAAAATGCTTTCCTATAATGATATATGATAAATAATTGGGAGTGATTGTAATGTCTTTGCGGCCTGTTGACTTACAAACAATTATACCAAAGCTGCCTGAGGTACAGAAGGCAAAAAACGCAGAAAACGAATTGGAAAAGAATAATCTCAGTATAAATATGCACAAAGAACAACAGCAGCAAGATAAAAACACACAGCAGATAATTGAAACGAAAAAGGCACAGGAAGCCAGGATTAACAGGGATGGGAAGCAAAACAGAGGGCAAGGGGATCAGAAGGGCGAACATAAGGACAGCAGGCCTGAAGATAATGAAGGCCAGGAAAATAAGAAAAAAAAGGACCCCATGTCAACAATAGATATAAGGATATGAACGAGGTGCTCAGATGATTAACTATGTATTAATGGCTATTGGAGTATTTGTCATACTGGCTGCTTCAATAATGATTTTTCTTGATAAAGTAAAGGGCGAAGATATATATTTCAGCATGGACGTTAAAGAGCAGGAGATAAAGAAGGTTATTGAAGATGCTGATGAAATAATATCCGAGCTTAATTACACATCAGAAATGGTAGTGCAGGAAATTGAAGAGAAATTAAGCAGCTTCAGGGAAGAATTGAAGAGCCTCAATAATCAGGTTCCCGGCACCTCATCGGCAGAAAATAAGCCTGCTGCCCCTGTCGTACCAAATGTCAGCGCGGCAAATAAAAAGAAAAAGATAATCAATGACAATTCTGATTTGGATAAGCCTGTTGATGAAAAGCTCAGTCAAAAGCAGTTAAAGGTTTTTGAATATGCAGCTCAGGGCATGAGTGTTACCGATATTGCAAAGCAGATGAATATAGGGCAAGGAGAGGTTATGCTTATATTGTCCTTGAAAAATGAGGTAGAATAATGGGGAACTATAACCTGAAAAATATAATGCTTGGTTTGGGAATAGGCCTTGTACTTGCATCAATGATGAATATAAGCATGGGAAACAAGGAACTGACATCGGAAGAAATAAAGAAAGAGGCGCAAAAACACGGCCTTGTTGTTTTTTCAAAAGAGGAGATTATAGACAGCCGGAATCAGGAGAATACTGCTCCAACGGAGAAGGTCACTGTAGAAATCAAAAGCGGTATGAGTTCCGAGAGTATAGCCGCTCTTCTCCGGCAGAAGGGTATTATTGACGATACGGGAGCTTTTATTGATAAGCTTAAAGAGACAAATAATGAGACAAAGCTTAAGGAAGGCACTTTTGAGATACCCAAAGGCTCCGGTTATGATGAAATAATAAGCATACTTACAAAATGACATTACATAAATTTTGTATAAATAGATAGAATAAATACGAGATATCAGGCACCGATTTTAAAAAAATTATTGCCAATAAATATGTTATATGATAAACTGTTTAAGGTGAAAAACACACATGGCCTGATCCTTCGGGGGAGTGCTTTTACAAAGTCCTCAAAGGATATGACGGTCATGGAGGAAAAACTATAGGAGGTGAAACATTATGTCAGTAATTTCAATGAAACAGCTATTGGAAGCAGGAGTGCACTTCGGCCACCAGACAAGAAGATGGAATCCGAAGATGGCGGAGTATATCTTTACTGAAAGAAACGGCATATACATCATCGATCTTCAGAAAACAGTAAAGAAGGTCGAAGAAGCGTACAACTTCATAAAAGAAGTGGCAGCTTCAGGCAAGGATATACTTTTCATAGGAACTAAGAAGCAGGCACAGGAGTCAATCGAATCTGAAGCAATAAGAGCCAATATGTTCTATGTGAACCAAAGATGGCTAGGCGGGATGCTAACCAACTTCAAGACCATCAGAAAAAGAATTGTAAGACTTAATGAACTGGAGAAAATGGAAGAAGACGGCACTTTTGAAGTACTTCCGAAGAAGGAAGTTATCAATCTGAGAGCTGAAAAGGAAAAGCTTCAGAAGAATCTTGGCGGTATCAAGAATATGGGTGAGAATCCGGGAGCGATTTTTGTGGTTGACCCCAGAAAAGAAAAAATTGCAATTCAGGAAGCGCACATTCTCGGGATTCCGATAGTTGCAATAGTTGATACCAATTGTGATCCTGAAGAAGTAGACTATCCGATTCCCGGCAACGACGATGCTATTAGGGCCGTAAAACTTCTTACTTCAAAAATTGCAGATGCGGTTATTGAAGCTAGACAAGGTGAACAGCTTGCTGAGTAACTGCTTGGTAAGCATATAAGGCGGCGACAGCCGCCTTTTTCATAAATATCATAGGAGGCGAAGAAAATGATTTCAGCTTCAGCTGTTAAGGAATTAAGAGAAAGAACCGGTTCAGGCATGATGGACTGTAAAAAAGCTCTTACCGAAAGCAACGGAGACATGGAGAAAGCAATAGAAATACTAAGAGAAAAAGGGCTTGCCGCTGCCGCAAAAAAAGCAGGCAGAATAGCAAGCGAAGGAATAGTTGACTCATACATACACGGAGGCGGAAGAATCGGAGTACTAATTGAAGTAAATTCCGAAACAGACTTTGTTGCAGCCAACGAAGAATTCAGACAGTTTGTAAAGGACATGGCAATGCAGGTTGCTGCTTCCAATCCTTTATACGTCAAAAGGGAAGATGTTGATCCCAAGGTTATAGAGAAAGAGCGTGAAATATACAAAGCCCAGGCTTTGAATGAGGGAAAACCTGAGAAAATTATTGAAAGGATGGTCGAAGGCAGAATAGAGAAGTACTACAAGGAAATATGCCTTCTGGAACAGCCCTTCATTAAGGATACAGACAAGACAGTGCAGGAAATACTTACGTCACTGATAGCAAAAATCGGAGAAAATATTACGATAAGAAGGTTTGTCAGGTTTGAAAGAGGCGAAGGCCTTGAGAAGAAAGAAGACAACTTCGTTGATGAAGTAATGAGTCAGGTGAATAAATAGGGAACACTTAGTGTTCTCTTTTTTTTGAAAAACAGAAGGATTTTTATTGGATTTGTAGAAATTTTATACTTATACATGCCGTGTTGCAAAATACTTGGAGGTATAATATATATGAGTGACGTGAAATATAAGAGAGTGATACTTAAAATAAGCGGTGAAGCTTTGGCGGGAGAAAAATCATTCGGATTGGATCATGACATGCTCCTGGACGTTGCGGAAAGAGTCAAGCTGTTAAGGGAGCTTAATGTGGAAGTTGCGATAGTAGTCGGCGGAGGCAATTTCTGGAGGGGCAGAACCAGTGAGGGAATGGACAGAACAACAGCCGATCATATGGGAATGCTTGCGACTGTCATAAACGCCCTTGCACTTCAGGATGCATTGGAAGGAATAAATGTGCCCACCCGCGTTCAGACGGCAATTGAGATGAGACAGATAGCTGAACCCTATATCAGAAGAAGAGCAGTCAGGCATCTTGAAAAGGGAAGGGTAGTAATATTTGCATCCGGAATCGGCAACGCTTACTTCTCCACTGATACTACTGCCGCTCTTAGGGCAGCGGAAATAGAAGCGGATATAATCCTTATGGCAAAAAAAGTTGATGGTGTATATGACAGTGACCCCGTTATAAATAAAGAAGCAAGAAAATATGACAAGCTTTCATATATGGAAGTAATCAACAAAGGATTGGGCGTAATGGATAGCACGGCTGCATCCTTATGCCGTGATAATAAAATTCCCATACTTGTATTTGACTTGAAAAACCCCGATAATATAATTAAGGCAATTATGGGGGAAAAGATAGGTACAGTAGTAAAGGAGGATTAACGGTATGATAAAGGATATCGAAAAGAACATTCAGGAGAAAATGGAAAAGACCCTCACGGTGTTTAAGCATGAACTTTCTACCCTTAAAGCGGGACGAGCAAATCCAAGTCTTCTGGACAGAATTACTGTTGAATACTATGGAGCCCCAACACCTTTGAATCAACTGGCAAACATTGCTGCACCGGAACCCAGAGTTCTTACTATAAGTCCGTGGGATGCAAAATCTATTCCCGTCATTGAAAAAGCCATACTAAAATCCGATCTGGGTATTAACCCCTCCAATGACGGTAAGATGATAAGGCTTGTAATACCGCAGCTTACAGAGGAAAGAAGAAAAGAACTGGTGAAAGTGGTTAAAAAGCTTGGTGAAGAATCAAAGGTAGCAATTAGGAATATACGGCGGGATGCAAATGAACATCTTAAGAAGCTTAAGAAGGACGGAGACATTACTGAAGACGACCTCAAAAAATCAGAGGGAAGCATACAGAAAATAACGGACAAGTTTATCAAAGAAGCTGATAAAGCTATAGAAGCGAAGGAAAAAGAAATTTTGGAGGTTTAGAGCATATTGGACAATATACCTCTGGTAATAGGATATACGCTGGATCATGCACTGCAGATAATCGGTGAAAAACATGATATCATTATTGATTCAACATCAACACCCTTCGAAGATAAAAAGAAAGAAAGACGGGGAAATTCACCTATTGTTGTCAGGCAGAAGGCTGAGTGTGACAAAATAATACTTACGACATCGTGTTTTAAATAGTTTCCCTCACCAGGAGGGATACTTTTTTGAGGAGGTTCTCTGATGCTTGGAGATATTGATAAGGGCAAGCTTCCTGTACATATAGCCATAATAATGGACGGAAACGGCCGCTGGGCACAAAAAAAAGGCTTGCCAAGAGTAATGGGGCATAAAGCAGGCATGGAAGCTTTAAAGAAGACGGTTAAGAGCTGCAGCGACCTGGGAATTAAGATATTGACCGTATATGCCTTTTCGACAGAAAACTGGAACCGGCCGCAGGATGAAGTGAACTATCTTATGGACCTGCTGGTGGAATATATGAGAAAAGAAGTGAATGCGCTCCATAAGAATAAAGTAAAGATAAAATTATTGGGTGAGGTTGATATGCTTCCTGACCAAACGAGAACTGAGATAGAAGAGGCTATCGAGCTTACAAAGAATAATGAAGGGCTTCAATTCAACATAGCGCTGAATTACGGAGGCCGGGCAGAAATACTGAGAGCCTGCAGAAACCTTATTAAGGACTTGGAGGCCGGAAAACTTGACATGGATTCCGCTGACGAAAAAGTGTTTTCAAGTTATTTATACACAAGCAATGATCCTGATCCCGACTTGATAATACGAACAAGCGGCGAACAGCGTATAAGCAATTTCCTGCTATGGCAGGGGGCATACAGTGAGCTGCTGTTTGTAGACAGACTCTGGCCGGACTTTGATGAGGCGGTGCTTCACAGTGCTATATTGGAATATAAAAACAGGAACAGGCGTTTTGGTGCATTGAAGTAGTGGAGGTAAAAATGCTGAAAACAAGGGTATTAAGTGCGCTGCTCGGTATACCGCTTATAATATTTATATTGTATTCAGGAGGGCTGTATCTTTACCTGTTTACAGCGGCAGTCTCTTTGACAGGATTATTTGAATATTACAGGGCACTGAGCAACATAAATATAAGCACAAACAAAATATTCGGATATACTATAGTTATTTTGTACTATATTATGTTTCTTCTTCCAATTGCCTTTAACAGGCCCGGGTTTTTGATTGCGCTTTCTGTCATCACATTGCTTATATATGAAATCATAAGCCAGAAACACAGTTTTACTGAGATATCGATAAACATTTTCGGAATAGCATATATACCTTTTCTTTTCAGCCACCTGCTTTTCATCGAAAACCTCAGGTACGGCAATATAATATTGTGGCTTCCTTTCCTGACTGCATGGTTTACCGATACCTTCGCATATTTCATAGGCATATATATGGGCAGGAGAAAATTGTGCCCCGCGATCAGCCCAAAGAAGACTGTGGAAGGTGCTCTGGGCGGAATTGCGGGTTCTGTTACATTCAGTATATTCACAGGTATTATATTAAATAATTACGGAATTGAAATAAGGCTGATTCATTTTATAATAACAGGTTTTCTCTGCGGTATTGCTTCAGAGATCGGCGACTTGGCTGCCTCATATATTAAAAGATATGCAGGAGTCAAGGATTTTGGAAACATAATTCCGGGGCACGGCGGAATACTGGACAGGTTCGACAGCATTCTCTTTACCGCGCCGATCATTTATTATTATTTCGTTCTGATTGGGGATTTGATATAGTGAAAGTATTATCAGTTCTGGGGTCTACAGGCTCAATAGGCACACAGACCTTGGATATTATAAGAGAAAATAAGGAAGAATTCAAAATAGATGCACTGGCAGCCAATTCGAATATTGACTTGCTGGAAGCCCAGGTAAGGGAATTCAGGCCAAAGATTGCTGCCATAGGAGACATGTCAAAATACAAAGAATTTAAAAGCCGTGTGGGAGGAATGACTTGTGTTGCCGCAGGCCTTGAAGGAGTGGTGGAAGCAGCAACTTTGGAAAGCTGCGATACCGTAGTTTCGGCGATTGTTGGTATAGCAGGGCTCATTCCTACATATAATGCCATAAAAACAGGTAAGAATATAGCACTTGCAAATAAGGAAACCCTTGTTACCGCAGGCAGGATTATAACCCGGGAAGTTAAAAAGAATAATGTGAACATGCTTCCGGTTGACAGTGAGCATTCTGCAATATTTCAATGCCTTGCCGGCAGCAGGCATAATGAAATATCAAAAATAATACTTACAGCTTCAGGGGGGCCTTTCAGGAACAAGACCCTGAAGGAATTGGAGAGCGTTACGGTGCAGGATGCATTGAAGCATCCCAATTGGTCCATGGGCAGGAAAATAACAATAGATTCAGCAACTCTCATGAACAAGGGGCTTGAAGTCATAGAAGCCAGATGGCTGTTTGGTATAATGCCCGAATCAATAGAAGTATGCGTGCATCCCCAAAGCATTATCCATTCGGCGGTAGAATTTGTGGACGGCGCAGTTATTGCACAACTGGGACTGCCCGATATGAAAGTTCCCATTCAATACGCCCTGACATATCCGGAAAGGCTGCCGATGAAGAGTGCAAAACTCAGCCTGACCTCAGTTGGAGAGTTGACCTTTTACAAGCCGGATACGGAGAAATTCAAATGCCTGAGGCTGGCATTCAGGGCTCTGGATATGGGAGACAGCGCCTGTGTGGTATTAAACGGCGCCAATGAAGAAGCGGTAAAATTATTCCTCTCGGGCAAAATCAGCTTCCTTGATATAGGAAACCTTATAGAAAAGACTCTTGATAAACATAAAATAATTGAGAATATGGATATAGAAGAAGTCTCAGAGCTTGACCGCTGGTCAAGAGAGACACTGGCCTATTTGTATGAAACGGGGTGTAAGTAATGACGTTAATTGCTGCGATACTTGTATTTAATTTAATAGTATTTGTACATGAGGCGGGGCATTTCGCCGCCGCACGTCTCGGCGGCATAAAGGTTGTAGAATTCGCACTGGGTATGGGGCCGAAAATTATCGGCAAAAAATTCGGAGAAACAGTGTATTCACTAAGGGCATTTCCTATAGGGGGATTTTGCCTGATGCTGGGAGAGGATGAAGAAAATAATGAACCGGGGGCCTTTAATAACAGCCCTATAATTTCAAAAATATCTTCTATTATATCCGGTCCGGTTTTCAATATCATTTTGACAATACTCATATATTCACTGGTAATTGCCCCGGTGGCTGCTCCGATAGTCGGGCAGGTGACAAAAGGAATGCCTGCTGAAACGTCAGGTATTAAGGCCGGAGAAATGATAGTCGGTATAAATGACGTAAAGATAAATGAATGGAAAGAAATGAAACCTGAAATAGCAAAGCATGAAGGCGAACAGATAACCGTAACGGTTGAGAAAAACGGAGTTCAAAGGGAAGTAATGCTTACTCCGGTTAAGAACCCCGGCACGGATGATATTGTAATAGGCATCACTCAGAAGGTTGGTATTTCGGGATTTTCCGTTAAAGAAGGAATAAATACGACTTTTGCCGTATCAAAAATGATGCTGAGTTTTCTGGGACAGCTGGTTGTAGGCAAAGCTGATGCAAATGAAGTGAGCGGGCCCATTTCAATACTTGTATACATAAATGAAGCTGCCAAGGCAGGTTTCATAAAAGTGCTTTACCTTACAGCCTTAATAAGCCTGAACCTTGGCATACTTAACCTGCTTCCTTTGCCGGCTCTTGACGGAGGAAGGCTGTTATTCCTGTTTATTGAGTTGATTAGAAGAAAGCCTCTTCCTGCCGAAAAGGAAGGCATGGTGCATTTTGTAGGCCTTGTGGCACTGATGGCTCTTTCATTATTCCTTATGTACAAGGATATTATTAGATTCAATTTAATAGATATTTTCAGGTAGGGCGGATTATGGGCACATATACAAGGAAAATAAGAATAGGTGACAGATATATAGGAGGCGGAGAGCCAATCCTTATACAGTCTATGACAAATACCAGGACTCAGGATAAGACGGCCACCATAGAGCAGATAAAAAGACTGGAAGACGCAGGCTGTGATATTGTAAGAATCGCAGTTCCCGATATGGAAGCTGCAGAAGCAGTAAAAGATATTAAAAGCAAGATATCTATACCCTTGGTTGCCGATATTCATTTTGACTACAGGCTGGCTATACAATCAATTATCAACGGCGCCGATAAAATAAGGATAAATCCGGGGAATATTGGGGACAATGAAAGAGTAAAAAAAGTTATTGATGCAGCAAAAGAAAGGGATATCCCCATCAGAATCGGCATTAATTCAGGTTCCCTGGAAAAAGAGATTCTTGAAAAGTATGGAAGTCCTACAGCCGGTGCGCTGGTGGAAAGCGCCTTAAAAAATGTAATGCTTGTTGAGGCTATGGACTTTAACGATATAGTAATTTCCATAAAATCTTCAGATGTGCTGCTGACAATAGACAGCTATATAAAAGCCTCCAAGGCCACCAACTATCCTCTTCACCTGGGTATAACCGAGGCGGGAACATTGCTTGCCGGTTCCGTAAAATCATCGGTTGGACTGGGTATACTGCTGTACAACGGTATAGGGGATACCATAAGGGTTTCCCTGACAGGAGATCCCACAGAGGAAATATATGCGGCAAAAGAGATACTCAAGAGCCTGAAGCTGATTAAAGAGGGCATAGAGATAATATCCTGCCCCACTTGCGGAAGAACCTGTGTTGATCTTATCAGAATCGCGGAAGAGGTTGAAAAAAGAATAAAAGAAATAGAAGTTAAGAAGCCTATGAAGGTTGCCATTATGGGCTGTGCTGTAAACGGCCCGGGAGAGGCAAAAGAAGCTGATTTGGGTATTGCCGGGGGGCAAGGGGAGTTCCTGTTATTCCTGAAAGGCAAAACAGTCAGAAAGATACCTCAGGAAAATGTCATAGAAGAATTGCTCAAGGAGATAAAAGCTTTACAATCCGTATAGTTTTGCATGCTATGACAGAATAATGCGTAGTACCAAAAGGAGGAAACGCAATGAATGTAACAGCGGTAATTCCTGCTTATAACGAAGAACAGACGATTGCAGACGTAGTAAAGTGTGTAAAAAGCATTGACAAAATTCAGAAGGTAATAGTAGTCAGCGACGGCTCCACCGACAGTACTGCAGAAATTGCAAGAGAATGCGGTGCGGATGTAATTGAGCTTGATGAGAATGTAGGCAAAGGCGGTGCAATCAGAGCAGGTATTAACGAATGCGGAACAGAAATAATATTGTTTCTGGATGCCGACCTTATAGGTCTTACGGAAAAGCATGTTTTGGATCTCATAGAACCGGTAATTGACAACGAGGCAGATATGACAATAGGAATATTTAAGAACGGAAGAATGGTGACGGATCTGGCTCAAAAGGTAACGCCATACCTTTCGGGACAGAGGGCAATCAAGAAATCAATCGTTGATAAAATACCGAATATAGATATTACCAGATATGGTGTTGAGGTTGCTTTAACAAAATATGTCGATAAATTCAATGTCAGGGTTCAGGAGGTAGACCTTCCTGACATGACTCATGTTACAAAGGAAGAAAAGCTTGGAATTATAAGGGGTGTGCATGCGCGCCTTAAAATGTACTGGGATATTGTAAAGATACTAAGCAGCTATAATATAAAATCAGGCAGCAGTAAATAGACGGCAGCCTTCGGAGGTCAATATGCAAAATGATATGAAACTGGACTCGAATCTTTTTCTTCAATATAAGGACAAGTTCGAACTGAAAAAAATAAGGGTTCTGAAAAAAACAAGGGAATGGGAACTGATAATAAGCTTAAAGGGCTTTATTCCTATTCCCGAGCTTGGAGAAATTGAATCAGCCATAGCAGAATACTTTAAACTGAATAAGGTACGAATAATCATTTATGAGTCATCTGTCAGCTTAAGCGCAGATGAGCTTGTTAAATCATACTGGGAGGACTTAATAAAAGCAGTTATTGCAAGCAACCCGTCTTTTACGGGTTTTATTATGGATTCAAATGTACAGCTTGAAAATAACGTCATCAGAATCACGGTAAAATCGGAGGAAGCTGCAAAATACCTCACCGCAAAAAAATGCAATGATATTATTGAACGGTATATTAATGACTATTTCAATATCAGCCTGCATGTATCAATATGTGCCGATAATGAAGAAAAGTACTGCGAGGATGAATATCTGAAGTGTTATTTTGAAGAGGAGAACAAAATAATATCCGAAGCCTTGAAGCCCATAAAAAGCGACAACAGCGGCAAAGCAAAGGAGAACAAGGATGAACTGATAATGGGCAAGCCTTTCAAAGACACTCCGGTCAGCATCGCTTCAATAACCGAGGATTCCGGAAGAGTTACAATCCAGGGCTGCATATTCAACACGGAAATAAAAACACTCAATAACGGCAGAACAATTATAACCTTCAATATAACGGACAATACAAATTCAATAACGGCCAAAATTTTTTCAAAGGAAGAAAATGATTTCGCCAAATTGACTTCAAACATCATCGACGGCAGGTATATTGCCTTAAAAGGGGATATCCAGTATGACAAGTTCATTAAAGAATTGGTAGTATTCCCAATCAGCATTGCGGCAGCGGAAAAATCAATACGCACGGATAATGCGGAAGTAAAAAGAGTTGAGCTTCATGCCCATACGGGAATGAGCGCCATGGACGGCATCTGTTCCGCATCGGATCTCATTAAAAAGGCAAAATCCTGGGGGCATAAGGCAATTGCAATTACAGACCACGGAGTGGTTCAGGCATATCCGGAGGCCTATGAAGCGTCCAAAATCCATGGAGTCAAGGCAATATACGGAGTTGAAGGCTACTTTGTAAATGATGGAGTACCGATAGTTTACAATGCAGTAAACAGAAGCTTCGAAGAAGAATTTACAGTATTTGATATTGAGACTACCGGCCTTTATCCAATAAAAGACAAAATAACAGAGATTGGCGCGGTTAAAATAAAACAGGGCAGGATAACGGACAGGTTCTCAGAACTTATCAATCCCGAAATTCCGATTCCCGATAATATTACAAAACTAACCGGAATAACTGACTCCATGGTTAAAGACAAACCCACAATCAGGGAAATATTGCCGAAATTCCTTGAGTTTGCGGGCGATTCACCGTTAGTTGCCCATAATGCAAACTTTGACAGCGGCTTTATCAGGGCAAAGGCGGCGGAATTGGGCTTAATCTTTAATAATACAATAATCGATACCCTCCAGATGTCAAGGGTGCTGCTTGGCGGATTAAAGAGGCATAAGCTGGATATTGTATGCGAATACCTGGGCATTGAACTGGAAAACCATCACAGAGCTGCCGATGACGCAAGAGCAACCGCAGAGATAATGCTCAAGTTTATTGAAATGATGAAGAACAAAGGAATAAATGACGCAGCTGATATAAACAAGCTCTCTCTGTCAGGAAGAAGCCATAAGGCAGGTGAATCCTATCATATAATTCTCCTGGTAAAGAATATGACAGGCCTGAGGAACCTGTACAAACTGATATCGATGTCCCACCTGGACTTCTTTTATAAAAAGCCGCGGCTGCCCAAAAGCCTGCTTATGCAGTACCGGGAAGGCTTGTTAATCGGTTCCGCCTGTGAATCGGGTGAAGTGTTCAGGAATATACTGAACAACCTGGATGAAAATACAATAGAAGAAAACGCCAGATTCTATGACTATCTGGAAATACAACCCAACGGCAACAACGAATTTCTCGTAAGAAGCGGAATTGTTGCAAATAAAGGAGAGCTTGAAGCTATAAACAGACGGATTGTTGAACTGGGCAAGAGGCTGAACAAAATGGTAGTTGCTACAGGGGATGTTCATTTTCTTGAACCGGAGGATGAGATATACCGGCGCATAATCATGGCAGGCCAGGGCTACTCTGATGCTGATGAGCAGGCACCGTTGCATTTTAAAACAACCGATGAAATGATGGAGGAGTTTGAATATCTCGGCAGGGAAACCGCCTATTCGGTAGTGGTGAGGAACCCCAACAGAATACTGGAACAGATTGAGGAGATAATTCCTATACCGGAGAATACATATCCGCCAAAAATCGAGGGAGCAGAAGAGCAGATTAGGGAAATGACCATGAAAAAAGCCCATGAGCTTTATGGCGAAATACTTCCCGAGGTTGTTGAAAAGCGGCTTGATAAGGAACTTAACTCAATAATAAACAACGGTTACGCCGTTATGTACCTTATAGCGCAAAAGCTTGTTGCAAAGTCAATGGCGGACGGTTACCTGGTAGGCTCAAGAGGCTCCGTAGGCTCTTCCTTTGTTGCTACAATGTGTGATATTACCGAGGTAAACCCGCTGCCCCCCCATTATTTGTGCCCGAAATGCAAGTACTCTCTTTTTTTCCTTGACGGATCAATAGAATCAGGGGCTGACCTTAATGACGATAATTGCCCCCAATGCGGAACAGTACTCAGAAAAGAGGGCCATGACATACCTTTTGAGATGTTCCTGGGTTTTGAGGGAGACAAGGAACCTGATATTGACCTGAACTTTGCCGGAGAATACCAGCCTGAAGCTCATAAATACACTGAAGGATTATTCGGGAAGGGGAATGTTTTCAGGGCGGGCACCATCGGAACAATAGCGGAAAAAACGGCTTACGGCTTCATAAAAAAGTACTATGAAGAAAAAGGAATAAAAATAAACAATGCTGAAGCCAACAGACTCATAAAGGGCTGTACCGGGATAAAGAGGACAACGGGGCAGCACCCGGGAGGAGTCATGATAGTACCGGATTACACCGATATATATAACTTTACTCCCATTCAGAGGCCGGCTGATGACCCAAGCTCCAATATAATAACCACACACTTTGACTATCATTCCATAAGCGGGAGGCTGCTTAAGCTGGATATCCTGGGCCATGATGTTCCGTCAATCATAAGAATGCTTGAGGACATAACAGGCTTCGGAGTTAATAATATACCCTTTGATGATTCCAGGACAATGAGCCTGTTTACATCTGCGGAGGCACTGGGAATAAGCCTTGAAGATATTGAATGCAAGGTCGGAAGCCTTGGAATACCGGAATTCGGAACAAAATTCGTTCGGCAGATGCTTATGGACACACAACCCGGCACCTTTGCGGAGCTGGTGAGGATTTCAGGGCTTTCCCACGGCACCGATGTTTGGCTCAACAATGCACAGGAACTGATAAAAAGCGGTACCGCAACCCTTAAGGAAGTTATTGCCACAAGAGATGATATAATGCTGTACCTGATATACAAGGGAGTAAACCCAAGAACCTCCTTCAAGATTGCGGAAAATGTAAGGAAAGGCAAAGGTTTGACTCCCGAATACGAAGAGGCTATGAGGGAACAGAATATTCCCGAATGGTACATAGAATCCTGCAAGAAAGTCAAGTACCTGTTTCCGAAAGCTCATGCCACGGCATATGTCATGATGTCCTTCAGGGTGGCATATTACAAGGTGTACTATCCCGAGGCTTTCTATGCCACTTATTATACAGTAAAACTGGAGGATTTCGATGCTGATTTGTTCATAAAGGGCAAGGAATCCATAAGGGCAAAATGGATAGAAATCGATAAATTGGGGAACAATGCAACTGCAAAGGAAAAAAACCTTATGACCCTTATAGAGGTTGTTTATGAAATGTATCTCAGAGGTATAAAGCTTTTGCCAGTGGATATTTATAAATCCGATGTAAAAAAATTTATGGTTACAAAGGAAGGGATTCTGCCCCCATTGGCTTCCCTTCAGGGAGTAGGCGCAAGCGCCGCGCAGAATATAGCGTGCGCAAGGCAGGAATCATGCTTCATATCCATGGATGATCTTCGGGAAAGGGCAAGGTTATCCAAGACAGTAATAGAAATACTCAAGAATCACGGATGCCTTGAAGGTCTTCCTGAAAGCAACCAGCTAAGCCTGTTCTCAGCAGGCGGAAACCTTGGAGTATAAATAACATAAAACTTGCATGTAATATAAAAGAGTGCTATAATTTTGTAATGGATAGGGAAACAATGTTTTCCTGCGAGTATGCAGCAAAGTATTTATTAATGACTTTATTACCAGAGTGGGCAAATCCCACTCTTTCGTATTAATATAAGAAAAATTACTCAGAATATCACATAAAAGGAGAGTGGACGCCTTGGCAAAACGAAAAGTTGAAGATATTGTCTACGAGCTGGCAAAGCCTATAATTGACAGAAACAACTTCGAGCTTGTAGAAATAGAGTACAAAAAAGAAGGGCCGGACTGGTATCTCAGAGTTTACATGGACAAAGAAGGAGGAATAACGATAGATGACTGCCAGTCTGTCAGTGAAGAACTCAGCGATTTGCTTGATATAGCCGATCCGATAGAACAGTCATATATATTTGAAGTCTCTTCTCCCGGCCTGGATAGGCCTCTGAAGACGGACAGAGACTATAGGAAGAATATCGGAAAGCCGATTGAGATTAAACTGTTTTCCCCCTTGGAGGGCAAGAAGATTATTGAAGGTATCCTTAAAGGGCATACTGAAAGTTCAGTAGAAATTGAAGTTGAAGGTAAGGCTTTAAATGTAGAAAAGGCCTCAATTGCCTTAATACGGCCTTTAATAAAGTTTTAATATATTTATAGGAGGGAGCATTAAATGAATGGAGAGTTTCTCCAGGCACTGGAACAAATAGCAAAGGAAAAGGGTATTTCAAAGGAACTGCTCATAGATGCAATTGATGTTGCGCTGGTTTCGGCCTTCAAGAAAAACTTTGGAACCTCACAGAATGTCAAGGTTCAAATAAACAGGGAAACCGGAGAGGTTGACGTTTACGCACTTAAGACAGTAGTTGAAGAGGTCGATAATGAATTTATGCAAATAAGCCTTCAGGATGCAAAAGCAATAGATAAGAATTATGAAGCAGGAAATGTAGTTGAAACGAAGGTCACACCGAAGAATTTCGGAAGAATTGCGGCTCAGACAGCCAAGCAGGTGGTGGTGCAGAGGATTCGGGAGGCGGAAAGAGGCATCATATTTGATGAATATATAAGCAGGGAAAATGAAATAGTAACAGGACTTGTACAGAGGAAGGAAAAGAACAGTGTTTTCATTGACCTGGGCAAAACCGAAGCCATATTGGGGCCCGGGGAACAAACCCCGAATGAAGTGTATAATATAGGTGACAGGATAAAAACCTATATCGTGGAAGTAAAAAAGACCACAAAAGGCCCGCAGATAATACTTTCAAGAACGCATCCCGGTTTGGTGAAGAGACTTTTTGAGCTGGAGGTTCCGGAAATACAAAGCGGAATTGTAGAAATAAAAAGCATAGCAAGAGAAGCAGGATCCAGAACAAAAATTGCCGTATATTCCCACGATGAGAATATTGACCCGGTCGGAGCCTGTGTAGGGCAAAGGGGCCAGAGAGTTCAAGTAATAGTTGACGAGCTTAAGGGAGAGAAAATAGACATCATTCAGTGGAGCAATGATCCTGAGATATTTGTAGGCAGCGCATTAAGCCCTGCAAAAGTAATAGAAGTATTTGCAGACAAGGAGACAAATGCCGCAAGAGTTGTCGTAGGAGATACACATCTCTCTCTCGCCATCGGCAAGGAAGGACAGAATGCAAGGCTGGCTGCCAAGCTTACAGGCTGGAAAATTGACATAAAGAGTCAATCACAGGCCTATGGTATTTAAAGGAGGCAGATTCTATGCAAAGAAAAAGAAAAGTACCTCTGAGAAAATGTCTCGGCTGTAACGAAATGAAACCTAAAAGGGAACTAATCAGGATAGTAAGAAGCCCCGAAGGAAAGGTGGATATAGATAAGGTTGGAAAAGCACCGGGAAGAGGCTGCTATATATGTCCCGACCTGACGTGCCTGGAAGCTGCCATTAAGGCAAAAAGGGTGGAAAATGCACTGGAAGCACCGGTAGATGAAGATGTATTCAATAGATTAAGGACGCAGCTTTCCCATGAATAAGGCATATTCGATGATAAGCCTTGCCAATAAAGCAGGCAAACTGGTTACAGGCGAAGATGCAGTGAGAAACTCAATAAGAAACGGCAGAGTCAAGCTGGTAATAATTTCAGAGGATGCCTCTGATAATACAAAGAAGCGTATGAGCAATTCAGCAGAATTCTACAGTATACCTTTTATAGTATGGGGATTGAAGGATGAATTCGGCATCAGTTTGGGAAAGAGTGCAAGGTCGGTACTGGGAATAACTGACGAAAACTTCAGCAATGGAATCAAAGCCAAGCTTATTGATGAAGTTAGAAAAAAAGAAAAACCTGGGGGTGGTTTTATTGAATAAAATAAGAATATACGAATTGGCAAAGGAACTTGGAGTTCAAAGCAAAGAATTGATTGCGGCAGCCAAAGAGCTGAATATAAATGTTAATAACCACATGAGCAGTCTGGAGGATTCAGAAGCATCCGCAATTAAGAAGCATCTTAAAAAAGATGATAATGTTGAAACCCCAAAGCCAATTCAAGCTCAACAGCCCAAGAAGAGGACTCTTCCTCAGAAACCTCAGCAGCCTCAGCAAACTCAGCAGAAACCGCAGGCGGCACAGCAGCCTCAACAGGAACAGAAGGCTCAGAGGGCACCGCAGACTGCGCAGCAGCCTCAACAGGTGCAAAAGGCTCAGCGGGCGCCGCAGACAGTGCAGCAGCCTCAACAGGTTCAAAAACCTCAGCAGAAGCTTCAGCAGCCACAGCAGCCTCCGCAGGCTCAGAAACCGCAGCAGAAGCCGCAGACAGTGCAGCAGCCGCAGCAAAGGCCTCAGTCTGCGCAACAGCCTGTGAGGCCGGAACAAAAAAAGGACATCAGGCCGGCGGGTAAACCTCAGCAGCACCCCTCAGGGGATAAAAGAAATCCGTCTTCTGATATAAGGCCGGTCAGTGCTCCCAAGAACGTATCCGCTCATGATGAAATAGAAGAAGATGCAATAACGCTTAGCACAAAAAAAGATTTTACAAAAGTTGAAAGAATAGGAAAGAAACTCCCGGGCAAATCCCCTCAGGGAAAACCTCCGTTCAGGCAACAGCAGCAGGGAAAGCCCTACAATAAGAATTTTAAGCATCGGGGCTTTGAGGCACCAAAAAAAGAAGAAGTCCATGTCTCAAAGAAGCCTGTTAAAATAGGCGATATGATATCTCTGAAGGAACTTAGCGAAAGACTTGGAAAGCCTGTGACAGAAATAATCAAAAAGCTCCTGCTGTTGGGTATCATTGCAAACATTAATCAAATGCTGGATTTTGATACGGCGCAGCTGATATGTGAAGAATTCGGTTTTACCGTAGATAAGGTTATTGACAAGGAAAGCGAAGAAGTGCTTCTCAAGACTGAAGAAGACAGGCCAGAGGATTTGAGGCCGCGCCCTCCTGTTGTAACTATCATGGGGCATGTAGACCACGGAAAGACGTCCTTGCTGGATGCAATAAGACAGACTAATGTAATTGCAACGGAGGCCGGCGGAATAACACAGCATATAGGGGCGTATACAGTAACTATCGGTGACAGAAAAATAGCATTCCTGGACACTCCGGGCCACGAAGCCTTTACGGCAATGAGGGCCAGGGGGGCAAAGGTTACCGATATTGCAGTATTGGTCGTTGCAGCGGATGACGGCGTAATGCCGCAGACGGTAGAAGCAATAAACCATGCGAAAGCGGCAGATGTAGCATTGATTATAGCAATAAACAAAATTGACAAACCCGGAGCCAATCCCGACAGAGTAAAGCAGGAATTGACTGAATACGGCCTTGTTTCAGAGGAATGGGGAGGCGATACTATAATGGTTCCGGTTTCGGCAAAGAAAAGGGAAGGCATATCGGAACTTCTTGAAATGATATTGCTTGTTGCCGAAATGCAGGAATTAAAAGCCAATCCCAACAAAAAAGGAAAGGGTACAGTAATAGAAGCAGAGCTGGACAAAGGAAAAGGCCCTGTTGCAACTGTGCTTATTCAAGACGGCTCCTTGAGCCTTGGAGATTACTTCATAGTTGGAAGCACTCACGGAAAAGTAAGGGGCATGATAGACGATAAAGGAAAGAGAATCAAAAAAGTAGGCCCTTCAACACCTGTGGAAATACAGGGGCTTGATGAAGTTCCTGATGCGGGGGATATATTCATTGTTGTGGATGATGAAAAGACAGCAAAGACTATTTCGGAAAAACGCAAGGAAAAACAACGCCTTTCACAGATGCAGAGCAAGCAGACGGTATCTCTTGAGGAACTCTTCAATCAAATACAGGAAGGCAAAGTCAAGGAGCTTAACATCATATTAAAAGCTGATGTGCAAGGTTCTGTTGAGGCTGTCAGGCAATCTCTTTCAAGACTGAGCAACGAAGAAGTAAAAGTGAATACAATACATGGCGGTGTAGGTGCAATAACCGAATCCGATGTAATGCTTGCTTCCGCTTCAAACGCGATAATTATAGGATTCAATGTCAGGCCGCAGCCTATGGCCATTGCCCTTGCCGAAAAGGAAAAGGTCGATATCAGGCTGTATAGGGTAATTTACAATGCAATTGAGGATGTAGAAGCTGCTATGAAGGGTATGCTGGAGCCCGAATATAAAGAAGTGTTATTGGGACACGCGGAAGTCCGCGCCACCTTTAAAGCTTCTGCAGTAGGCACAATAGCAGGATGCTATGTCACTGACGGTAAAATAAACAGAAATAACGATATCAGGGTTATCCGCGACGGCATCGTAATACACGAAGGAAAGCTGGCATCCCTGAAGAGATTCAAGGATGATGCAAAAGAAGTCAATGCAGGATACGAATGCGGCTTGAACATAGAGAAGTTTAATGACATTAAAGAAGGGGACATTATTGAGTCCTATACGACAGAGGCAGTTCCGAGAAAATAAACATATCCAAAATATACAGGCAGGTGATTAACGGTGGCTAATCATAGAATAGACAGAATATCCGAAGAAGTGAAAAGGGTAGTCAGTGATATAATCAGAAACGACCTGAATGACCCAAGGATATCAACAATGTGCAGCGTAGTATCAGCAGAAGTAACCGCTGATTTGAGATATGCAAAGGTATTTGTAAGCATTCTTGGAAGTGATGAAGAAAAGAAGGCTACAATGAAGGGCCTTACCAACGCCGCAGGATTTATCCGGCGTGAATTGGGAAGGAAGATTGAACTCCGATATTTGCCGGAGGTGATTTTTGAGCTTGACAGATCCATTGAACATGGAGCATACATAAACAAGCTCTTGAATGAGGTAAAGAAAAAGGACGGAGGAGAGAACCTTTGATTTTTCAAAACATAATAAGCAAAATCAAGGAGAGCAGTAAAATTGCCATATTATCTCATATAATGCCGGACGGTGACAGTATCGGATCCAGCCTTGCACTTTATAATGCCCTGAAGAAATGCGGAAAGGACGTAAGATTCATTCTTGATGATGAAATTCCAAAGATATATGCTTTTTTGGAAGGAGCCGAGCAGGTTCAGAAGCCCGGTCAATTCGAAAACTTTGATGCGGTAATAGCCCTTGATTGCGGAGATGCTGAAAGACTGGGTAAATCCAGTCTTTACCTTAATGACAATTACGTAATCAATATAGACCATCATATAAGCAACAAGGAGTTCGGCAGTTTAAACCTTGTAGATACCGGTTCAGCCGCTTCAGGGGAGATAATATATGAACTGATAAAGTCTCTGGATATCGGCATGGACAGGGAGATATGCGAATGCCTATACACTGCAATTGTAACAGATACGGGTCAATTCCAATACAGCAATACAACCTCCGTAACGCACCAAATTGCAGGAGACCTAATAGACAACGGGGTCAGTGTGCCCCTTATGTTTGAAAGAATATACCAGAACAACTCAAAGGAAAAGGTAATGCTTATGAAGACAGCCCTCAGCACTCTGGAGTTCTTTCACAATGATGCCGCATCCTGCATAAGCCTTTCATTGGAGCAGATGAAAGAGGCAAATGCATTGGAAGAGGATACAGACGGCATAATAAACCTTGCAAGAGATATTGGCTGTGTAGAGGTAGCCATGTTTCTCAAAGAAATCGAGCCCGGAATAATAAAAGTAGGACTGAGGTCAAAAAAGAAAGCCGACGTAGCAGCCGTGGCTCTCCGTTTTGGGGGCGGCGGCCATGTGCATGCGGCAGGATGCACAGTTCACGGCACAATTGCCGAAGTGAAAGAAAAGATACTGGAAGCAGTCGCAGAGGAATTAAGGTAGGGAGCCATTATGAACGGAATCATAAATGTTTTGAAGCCGCCGGGAATGACCTCTCATGATGTGGTGTCCTATTTAAGGAAAGTACTGAATATAAAGAAGGTTGGCCATACCGGAACTTTGGACCCTGAAGCCGCCGGAGTGCTTCCTGTCTGCGTGGGAAAGGCCACGAAGGCAGTCCAATACCTGACTGACAAGCAAAAAAGCTACAGGGCCAATATCAAATTCGGCACTGTCACCGATACCTTTGACAGCTACGGACAGGTCATCAAAGAATATGAATCGGTGGTAATCGACAAAAAAGCTTTGGAAGAAACATTGAAAAGCTTTACAGGAGCAATCAGCCAGAAGCCTCCCGTATATTCCGCAATAAAAATAAAAGGAAAGAAGCTTTACCAATATGCCCTTGAAGGCAAAGAAATCCGGATAGCCGAAAGGCCTGTGGAAATA
>JAGOLK010000067.1 GCA_017994115.1 Clostridia bacterium
AATTGCAATGTTCCTCTGCAGAGAGCTTACAGACCTTTCCTTACCGCGGATAGGTGAAGAATTCGGCAGAGACCATACAACAATAATGCATGCATACGAAAAAATATCCTCCGATATAAAAATTGACACTCAATTAAAATCAGTTCTGGAGGAGTTGAAAAGTAAAATCGAAGGTTAATATCCTGTTGATATACTATTAATAACCTGTTTATAAGTTTTTTTGATTATTTTAGTTATAAATTGCTATTAACAGAATTCCTTCGTAAACTCCACAGATTATAAACATGCACATTATTTCTTAAAGCAGGATTTTTGGGGCTTTTGCACTTATTAACAGCCCCTACTACTATTACTACTAAAATTATTCTTTTATATTATATAAAAATAAATATCGGAGGTTATCCACAATGAAAATAATAGCTACAAAATCTACATTATTGGAATCCATAAATGTAGTACAAAAAGCAGTTCCTTCAAAAACCACTCTTCCTATATTGGAAGGAATTCTTTTTGATGCAAAAAGCGGTAAGCTCAAGCTGACGGCAACAGATCTCGAAATGGGAATAGAAACAACATCAAACGTTGATGTTATTGAACCAGGCAAAATTGTGCTGTCTTCAAGAATGGTAGGAGAAATAGTCAGAAAACTTCCTGATTCGGATGTAGAAATAGAAACGGCAGAAGGAAATTTAGTCAGCATTAAAAGCGAAGGCTCAAAATTCAAAATTGTTACTCTTCCTTATGATGAATATCCCGAGCTTCCGGTTGTGAAAAAGGAGAACGGAATTACTATTAAACAAAACATTCTGAAGGATATGATAAGAAAGACGATATTTGCAGTATCCACTGACGAAATCAGGCCGATACTAACAGGAGTACTTTTTGATGTATCAGGTGAAGAGCTTACGATGGTGGCTCTTGATGGTTTCAGAATGGCGGTAAAGAAAAATGTTATTATGAATGATAATAATTTTAAAGCCGTTATTCCGGGAAAGACCCTGTCTGAGATAGGAAAAATAATAAACGATAATGAAGAAAACATAAATATTTATTTTTCAAAGAACCACATTCAAGTTCAAATTGAGGATACTATTATAATATCAAGACTTTTAGAGGGAGAATTTATAAATTATAAACAGATAATACCTGCAGAATATAAAATAAAAACAAAGATGTCTTCAAACCTGCTTATGGAGGCTTGCGACAGGGCAGCTTTATTTGCAAGAGACTCCAGCAACAACATGATAAAATTTGAAATAAACGATGATATGATGGTTATAATGTCAAATTCGCAGAACGGTGATGTACACGAGGAACTTAAAATACAAAAAGAAGGAAGCGACATAGAAATTGCATTTAATGCAAAGTATTTCATAGACGTGCTTAAAGTAATAGAAAGCGAAGAAATAACAATAGAATTTACTACAAACGTAAGCCCAAGCATAATAAGACCTGTTAAGGATGAGGAATATTTATATCTGGTTCTTCCTGCAAGGTTTAAAAAGAACAGCTAAATTAAAGGGGCTGCTGCAAAACTATATTTCGCAGCAGCCCTTTAGTTAAAAAAGAAGAGAGTGATATTATGAGAGAAGCAAAAATAGAAACAGATTTTATTAAGCTTGATCAGTTCCTGAAGTTTGAAAATATTGCAGGAACCGGCGGAGAAGCAAAGAACATGATTATGGACGGATTAGTAAAAGTTAACGGAAATATAGAAAAAGCAAGGGGTAAAAAGCTCCGCAGGGGAGATGTTATAGAAATTTTTGGCGAAGAAATCAAGCTTATCTAATAAATTATAGGGGTGCTTATATTGTATATAAAAAGGATTGATTTGAAGAATTTCAGAAACTATAAAGAGCTTGATATTGAGCTGGGCAAAGGAGTAAATATATTTTACGGCCAGAACGCACAAGGAAAAACCAATATAATTGAATCCATATATATGGCATCTACCGGCAAATCTCACCGGACACAAAAAGACATGGAGCTTATAAGATGGAACAGTGAAGACGCTAAAATAAGAATAGATTATCAAAAAAAAGAAGAAGAAAAAATAGAAATATATTTAAATAAAAGTCTAAAGAAACAAATTAAAAAGAACGGAGTAAGGCTGTTTAAAATAGGAGAATTAATAGGAAATCTTAATACAGTCATATTCTCTCCAGATCATATGAAAATAATAAAGGAAGGGCCTGCTGAAAGAAGGAGGTTTGTTGACATAATACTATCACAGGTAAAACCGGGTTATTATTATAATCTGGTTCAGTATCTCAGGACCCTTGAACAGAGAAATAACCTGCTGGAAGAAGCAAGAACAAATTCAGGCATTCTTAAGACCATAGACATATGGAATGAACAATTAGCTGATTTTGGTGCCAGGTTAATAAAAGCGAGGCAAGATTTCATATGTGACATATGCTGCATGGCAGCTGATATTCACAAAAAAATATCCAACGGAAAAGAAACGCTGGTTATCAAATATAATTCTTCAATAAAGTATCATAGTAATTCGGAAAAGGAAATAAAAGAGAATTTTATCATTGCGCTGGAAAACCATATTAATGCCGATATGGGAAGAAGCGTTACACACAAAGGGCCACACAGGGATGACATATTATTTTTTATCAATGGAACAGAGGTAAAGACATATTCATCTCAGGGCCAACAGAGGACAACCCTTCTCTCATTAAAAATAGCAGAACTCAAATATATGAAAGAAGAGACGGGAGAATTACCGGTACTTTTGTTGGATGACGTTTTTTCAGAGCTTGATGATGAGCGGCAAAAATACTTGATTGAGTTTATTAAAGATATGCAGGCAATCATTACCTGTACCAATGTAGAACATCTTGAAAAGCTTATGCTTGAAGGATCTCGGACATATAAAGTGGAAAGCGGGATGATAGTAAAAGATTAGCTTTTAGTTTTTTACAGAAAAGGTTATAATAATATGGTATGAACAGGATAAGTTAATTAGGATGCAAGGGAGGACAAGTTGATGTTTATGCATCTAGGAGGAGATGTTGTAATATCTCTGAAGGATATAATTTCAATCATGGATATAGAATCCAGCAGTACATCCAGTATTACAAAAGAGTTTTTAAAGACTGCAGAGGATGAGGGCTTTATAAGAAGAATATCAGAGGATGAAGAAAAGTCCTTTATACTGACGGAAAAGAACAAAAAGACAATAATATATTTGTCTCCCATTTCTTCTGTAACCTTGTTTAAAAGAGCAGGATTCATAAAAGACATATCGCTGAAGTAGAGGGGGAATAGGTATGGAAGAGAAGAAGTTTGAAGGCACATATGAAGCAGAACAGATTCAAGTACTTGAAGGACTGGAAGCAGTTAGAAAAAGACCCGGAATGTATATAGGCAGCACCGGATCCAGGGGCCTTCATCATTTGGTTTGGGAGGTAGTGGATAACAGCATCGATGAAGCATTGGTAGGTGCCTGTAAAAATATAAAAGTAACCATACATCCTGATAATTCAATCAGTAATGAAGATGACGGGAGAGGTTTTCCGGTAGGAATGCATCCGAAGCTTAACAAACCTGCAGTAGAAGTAGCTCTTACAGTTCTTCATGCGGGAAGTAAATTCGGAGGAGGAGGCTATAAGGTTTCCGGAGGTTTGCACGGTGTTGGAGTATCCGTAGTCAATGCTTTATCCGAATGGCTTGAGGTTGAGGTTAAAAGGGACGGGAAGATATACCATCAACGATATGAAAGGGGTTTTCCCATTACCGAATTAAAGGTCATCGGTACGACAAACAGCACAGGATCAAGAGTATCCTTCAAGCCTGACAGTGAAGTATTTGACGAACTGGAATACAGCTTTGACATATTGGAACACAGACTTAGAGAGCTTGCATTTCTTAACAAAGGAATAAAGATAAGCCTCAAAGATGAAAGGGACGGTACGGAAAAGACCTTCCAATATGAAGGCGGAATAATATCTTTTGTTAAGCACCTTAATAAGAACAGAGAGGTTCTTCATAAGGAGCCAATATATTTTGAAGCCAAAAAAGATGATGTTGATGTTGAAATAGCTCTTCAGTACAATGACGGTTATGCAGAGAGTATTTTCAGCTTTGCGAACAATATTAACACATTAGAAGGCGGAAGCCATATGAGCGGCTTCAAGAACGCCGTAACAAAAGTGATAAATGATTATGCCAGAAAATATAAATTTCTTAAAGAAAATGATGCCAATCTTATTGGTGAAGATGTAAGAGAAGGCATGTCATGCGTAATCAGCATCAGACTTACCGATCCCCAGTTTGAGGGACAGACCAAGACAAAGCTTGGAAACCCGGAGGTCAGGGGAATAGTTGACAGTATCGTTGTAGAGAATTTTGAAGCATTTTTGGAGGAAAACCCTTCAAACGCAAAAATTATTGTTGAGAAAGCACTAACTGCAGCAAGGGCCAGGGAGGCAGCGAAAAAGGCAAGAGAGCTGACAAGGAGGAAAAACGTACTGGAAAGCACTACACTTCCCGGTAAATTGGCAGACTGCTCTGAGAGGGATCCCAGTCTTTGTGAAATATATATAGTTGAGGGAGATTCTGCGGGAGGTTCTGCAAAACAGGGGAGGGACAGAAAGTATCAGGCAATACTTCCGTTGAGAGGTAAGATACTTAACGTAGAAAAAGCACGGCTTGACAGAATATTGAACAGTGAGATGATCAGAGCAATGATAACAGCTTTTGGAGCCGGTATAAGCGATGATTTCAATCTAGAAAAAATGAGATACGGCAAAATAATAATGATGACTGATGCCGATGTAGACGGTGCGCACATAAGAACTCTGCTCCTGACATTTTTCTATAGGTACATGAGTCCTTTGATAGAAGCCGGATATGTTTATATTGCACAACCGCCGCTTTACAAAGTACGGAAGAAGAATAAAGACTATTATGCATATAACGACAAAGAGCTTGAAAAATTGTTCAAGGAGATAGGAAGAGAGGGTTCCAGCATACAGAGGTACAAGGGCCTTGGAGAGATGAACGCTGAGCAGCTTTGGGATACTACAATGAATCCTGAAACAAGGATCATACTTCAGGTAACAATGGAGGATGCTGTGGCAGCCGATGAGATATTTACAGTATTAATGGGAGATAAAGTGGAGCCCAGAAGAGAATTTATTGAACATAATGCTAAATATGTGAGGAATCTTGATATTTAAGATAAGTTTTGGAGGTAATCGATTTGGATTATGAAAATCAAAAGATACTGCCTATAAATATTGAAGAAGAAATGAAAAAATCATTCATAGATTACGCAATGAGTGTTATAGTTCAACGTGCATTGCCTGATGTAAGAGATGGTTTGAAGCCTGTCCACAGAAGAATTTTATATGCAATGAATGATTTAGGAGTTACTCCCGACAAACCTCATAGAAAGTGCGCAATGACTGTGGGTGAAGTTTTAGGTAAATACCATCCCCATGGTGACTCTTCTGTTTATGATGCAATGGTTCGAATGGCCCAGGACTTTTCTCAAAGATATATGCTCATTGACGGTCATGGAAACTTCGGTTCCGTAGACGGAGACGGCGCTGCGGCCATGCGTTATACAGAAGCCAGAATGTCAAAGATAGCTATGGAATTGCTGAAGGAAATAGATAAGGAAACAGTTGATTTTACACCAAACTATGATGAAAGTCTTAAAGAACCGACTGTTCTTCCGGCTCGTTTTCCGAATTTGCTGGTAAACGGAAGCAATGGAATTGCTGTTGGTATGGCAACCTCCATACCTCCGCATAATCTTGGAGAGGTTATTGACTGTGTAGTATCAACCATTGAAAATCCTGAAATAGAACTGGAAGAGATGCTTAAACATATAAAAGGCCCTGATTTTCCTACCGGCGCTATAATTATGGGCAAGGAAGGAATAAAAAAAGCTTATAGTACCGGGAGAGGAAAGGTTATCGTAAGGGCTAAAGCAGAAATTGAGGAAATGAGCGGGAACAGACAAAGAATTATTGTCAGTGAGATACCATACCAGGTCAATAAAGCCATAATGATAGAGAAAATCGCAGATCTCGTTAAAGAAAAGAAAATTGATGGTATCTCAGACTTAAGGGATGAATCCGACAGAAGCGGTATGAGGGTTGTTATAGAACTCAAGAGAGATGCAAATGCCAATATAATACTGAATCAGCTTTATAAGCATACTCAAATGCAGGAAACCTTCAGTATAATTATGATTGCCCTTGTTAACGGACAACCAAAGGTTCTGAATCTTAAGAGCATTATCAATCACTATATAGACCACCAGAAAGACGTTGTAACGAGAAGAACTCAATATGATCTCAAGAAAGCCGAGGCCAGGGCACATATATTGGAAGGCTTGAGAATAGCTCTTGATAATATTGATGAGATAGTAAGTATACTAAGAAACTCTAAGAATGTTGCTGAAGCCAAGGAAAGAATGATGAGCAGATTCGGCCTTTCGGAAATACAGGCTGAAGCAATAGCTGAAATGAAACTTAAGAGCTTGACCGGCTTGGAAAGAGGCAAGATTGAGGAGGAATACCTTTCAATAATAAAGAATATTGAATATTTCAGATCACTTCTTGCTAATGAACAGAAGCTTTTGATGGTTATTAAAGACGAAATTTTGGAAATAAAGAAAAAATTCAATGACAAGAGAAGGACAAAAATTATTTCTGCATCATTAGAGGAATTTGATGAAGAAGATTTCATAGAAGAGCATGAAGTAGCTGTTACAATTACTCATTTTGGATATATAAAAAGACTTCCTGCGGACACCTATAAGAGTCAGAGAAGAGGAGGCCGCGGAATAACAGGGCTTCAGACCAGAGAAGACGATTTTGTAGAAAATCTGTTTATAACCTCTACACATAATTATATTTTGTTCTTTACAAACAAAGGAAAAATGTATAAGCTTAAGACCTATGAGATTCCTGAGGCAGGCAGACAGGCCAAAGGAACAGCTTTGGTCAATCTTCTGCAGCTGGATTCAGAAGAAAAAGTAAATGCGGTTATTCATATCAAGGATTTTAATGACGGCAAATATCTTATTTTCATGACAAAGCACGGTACAATAAAAAAGACCGAACTGAAAGAATATGATACTTCAAGAAATACAGGGATTACAGCTATAAACCTCATTGATAACGATGAACTAATCGGGGTCAAACTAACCCGTGGGACAACGGAGTTGATAGCGGCTACAAAAAAAGGACTTGCAATAAGATTTCCGGAAAGCGATGTAAGGCCTATGGGAAGAAGTGCCAGGGGAGTACGTGGAATAAACTTAAATCGCGATGATGTTGTGATAGGAATGGATATTGTAGAGGAAGGAGCCGACCTTCTTGTAATTAGTGAAAAAGGTTACGGCAAACGTACTCCGATAGATGAATACAGAGTTCAGACAAGGGGCGGCAAAGGAATAATAACATCAAGAATAACCCCCAAAACTGGACATGTTGTGGGAATGAAGATCGTGAAAGAGCAAGACGAAATAATGTTAATCAATTTATCGGGCATTATTATAAGAATGAATGTCAACGAAATATCAAAAATGGGAAGAAGCACTCAGGGCGTTAAACTGATGCGGGTTCCTGAGAATGAAAGCGTAGTATCAATAGCAAAAATAAGCAGCAATGAGGAAGAAGAGAAGTAACGGCGATTCTTTAAGGACAGTCATGCATAACCTTAACATCTTGTATAAGGTTATGCATGATTTTTTATTGTGAGGATAAATCCTCCACCTCATTGAAATCTTGTAATAACACGGAAAAAGCAGAAAAATATCAAGATTCGAACTATTAATAAATAATAGTAGGGTAAAAGGTTTATAATATTAAAGGAATGTTATCTGATAAGCATAGAAAAAATTAGTAGTTGACGCTTATCAGGTATGTCCCTTCCGGACAGCGCTGCTGTCTGTCAGTAATGAAGCAAGCTTCATTAAATGGACAAAATAAAGGTATGTTATATGATAAACTTATGGAATTAATTACTTATTGACGTTTATCATATATGTCCCTTCCGGACAGCGCTGCTGTCTGTCAGTAATGAAGCAAGCTTCATTAAATGGACAAAATCAAGGTATGTTATATGATAAACTTATGGAATTAATTACTTATTGACGTTTATCATATATGTCCCTTCCAGACAGCGATGCTGTCTGTCAGCAATGAAGCAAAAGCTTCATTAAATGGACAAAATCAAGGTATGTTATATGATAAACTTATGGAATTAATTACTTATTGACGTTTATCATATATGTCCCTTCCAGACAGCGCTGCTGTCTGTCAGTAATGAAGCAAGCTTCATTAAATGGACAAAATCAAGGTATGTTATATGATAAACTTATGGAATGAATTACTTATTGACGTTTATCATATAACTTGATAAGATATAGTTCCTGCTTTGGAAACGGCGAATCGGCGAAGCAGAAAAAGACAGGAAAAAAGTGAAACTCAGAATACCACAAAAATCCTGATTGA
>JAGOLK010000011.1 GCA_017994115.1 Clostridia bacterium
CCTCTTGAACCCCATTCAAGCGCGCTACCAAGCTGCGCCACACCCAGAAAAATATTCGCATATCATTTCTGACACCTATTGAATATATCATAAAAAAGTATAAATTTCAAGAACATATTTTGCCGTATTATTCATACATTGCATTATTACCTTCAGAACTATTTCAATGGGAAGCTGGTACTAATTTAATTATTTGCTTAATTTATGCAGGATTATAGGAACCGGTGGAGAAATATATACCTTATGTAAATATAAAGATAAATAAGTTATACCTGTATCTTGCGAGGAGCTGCTGGCGCTATGAGGGCAAAAAAAAATAAAATATCATCTGTTTATATATTCCCTGTATTGTTTTTTGTTATTTGTTTATCATACTTAATTAGATTCATGTTTTTCAATATTGAAACTGAAATAGTAAAATATGGCTCAGTCGAGAACTCGATAAGAGTAAAGGCATTGATAGTAAGGAATGAATCAACTACAATACTTCCGTCGGGAGTGGAAATAAAATATAATGTCAATGAAGGGGAACGGGTCTCCCTGGGGAAGAAAATTCTGGAGATTGTAAAGAATAATCAGGCGGACGAAAATATTTCAATAAAGATAAAGCAATTGGATGACAGGATACAAGAAATAAAACAGTCGGATATTAATAACAACTTTTTTTCAAAGGACAAAGAAAAGATAGAGACCCAGATAAAGGACAGGGTGGCCGACCTTAAGAGCATCGCCAGGTCAGGAGACCTTAAAAAGCTTGATGATGTGAAAAACGACCTTGCCGCCAATTTATACAAAAAATCTTTGATATACGGGGAAGGAAGCTTTTTCGGGAAGAATCTGGAGCAGCTGCAAAAGGAAAAAAGCGTCCTGGAGGGAATATACAATAACAGTATTGATGTAATATATGCCCAGGCTTCAGGAGTTGTAAGCCAAAGCCTGGACGGTTATGAGCAGATACTGAATATTGGGAATATCAAGGATTTCAAACTCAGCAATATCAGAGAAATAATGAGCTCTTTGACGGCTGACAGCCCAAAAACCAGTCAGAGTACTACGGCGGGAATTAAGATAATTGACAATTTTGAATGGTACATATGCAGTTTAATAAGCTTCGATCAGACAAAGGATATAAAAGCAGGAAAAAAAGTCAGGCTGAGATTTTCAGAGATGGGGAATGCAGAGGTTAACGGCGAGGTGTATGAGGTATCCCAGCCGGAAGGTGACATATGCATGTTAATAATCAGGATTAGCGAGCATGTCAATGATTTCTACAAAAAGAGAATTGCCGAGGTTGATATAATAAAGGATTATAACGAAGGCTTCGAAGTGCCGGCAAATGCTATAGTGGTTAAGGATAATACAAAAGGGCTGTATGTACTGAAAAAAGGAACTGTAAAATTCATACCTGTTGCAGTTATGAATGAAGATAAAGAAAGATGCCTTGTGAGGAATCTCAATAAGGAAGAATGGAGTTCCAAATCGGAATATGAACCTCTGAAAATTTTTGACGAAGTAGTTACTACAACAGAAAGGGTTAAGGAGAATCAGGTTTTTACCGATAAAATATAGGAGGGGTTTAACTTTGCAGGAAATCAAAAACAATATTATTGCCATATCCGGGGATATAAATGATATTTGTATCAAAAAAGGCAAAGCCCCTGACAGTATTACAATAATAGCCGTGACAAAAACCGTAGATCCCAGCCGTATGAACTATGCAATAAAATGCGGGATTAGAAATATAGGTGAGAATAAAGTGCAAGAGATAATGGCAAAATATGAAAATATTGAAGAAAGTGTTAATTGGCACCTGATTGGGCATTTACAAACCAATAAGGTAAAATATATAATAGATAAAGTAGCATTGATTCATTCTGTTGACAGCATAGGCTTGGCAGAAGAAATAAATAAAAGAGCTGAAAAGGCCGGGCTTGTAAAAGATGTGCTTGTTCAAGTGAATGTAGCACAGGAAGAGACCAAATTCGGAATAGAATATGATGACACAGACAGCTTTGTTGAACGGTTATCAGGGCTTCCCGGCATAAGGGTAAAGGGGCTTATGACCATTGCCCCCTATTATGACGATGCTGAGCTGGCAAGGCCTGTGTTCAGGCGGTTGAAAGAAAAATTCGACATGCTGGCGGCAGCCGGTATTCCAAATGTAGATATGAAGTATTTATCCATGGGTATGACCAACGATTATAAAGTTGCAATTGAAGAGGGTTCCAACATGGTAAGGATTGGGACAGGTATTTTTGGAGCAAGGAATTATGATTTATAATAAGGAGGTATAGTAATGGAGTCCAATATCTTGAACAAGGTACTTTATTTTATGGGAATAGGAGAAGCTGCTGAAGAAGAACACGAAGAAGCTGAAGTATCAAAACCTCAGATAGAAGCAGTAGGCGCCGCTTCCCACCGTAGGAGCAATGTAGTAAATATACATACTGCCTCTGCACCCATGAAGGTTGTTTTGGTAGAGCCTTCTTCCTATGATGAAGTTCAATCCATCTGTGATGATCTTAGAAGCAAAAAACCTGTAATAATCAATTTTGAAGAGATGGACAAAGAAGTAGCCAAAAGGATGGTCGATTTTATCAGCGGCGCAGTATATGTACTTGACGGTACAATTCAAAAGATTTCAAACGGTATAGTGCTGGTTGCTCCGTCAAATGTGGATGTTTTGGGCAATATTAAGAGTTCTATAGGCGATGAGAATTTCGACCTGGAAGGAATTTTCAGCTGGCTTAAATAATTGTAGAATGAGAGTGGTTAGATGAAATTTGTCTTGGCTGCAACTTTGTCATATTTTATTGATTTTCTTAACTTTATGATACTCATTAGAGTTTTATTGTCCTGGTTCAGTTTTAATCCCGACAATAAGATAATAGTGCTTTTATTTCAGTTAACAGATCCGATACTTGAGCCCTTTAGAAAACTTACAGGTAAACTGGGGCTCAATACGGGCATGATTGATTTTTCACCTATAATATCATTGTTATTTCTTTATTATATAGCCAAACCTTTGCTGCTGACTTTGATATATACTTTCCTGTAAATGATGGTTCTGTGAAGAATAATCCTGAAGCAGTATACGATACTACAAAAAAGGGAAGAATAGGAATTGTTATTAAGAAATACCTGTGATGGAGGTTGAAGGAACATGATAACTCCGATGGATATAAGAAACAAGGAATTTAAAAAGGCCTTCAAAGGATACAAGGAAGATGAAGTTGATGAATTTCTGGATAAGGTGATAGCAGACTATGAGAGAATTTACAGGGAAAATGGTGAGTTAAAGGACAGAATAGCCATAGACAATGAGAGGATAGAAAGCTATAACAGCATGGAAAAATCCCTTCAGAGTACTCTTCTGATAGCACAGACAACAGCAGAGGACATAGTTGCAAATGCGAGAAAAAAAGCGGAAATGATTATTAAGGAAGCAGAGGAGCAGGGGAGAAAGATAATAGATGAAGCAAACAGTAGTGTTATAAAGGTTAATAAGGATTTTGAAGAATTAAAGAAGGAAGTACAGGTCTTTAAGACCAGGTTCAAGACGCTGTTGGAGTCTGAACTTGAGGCTCTTAATGCAACCTTGAAGGATATATAAGGGTTATAAAAGTGAATATTTATGTTGAAATGTTGATAATATAAAGTCATGAAGTTATTCATGGCTTTTTGTTTTTTAATGGGGGGTCAAGGGAGAGCATATGTATGGATATTGATAATACCGAAGTGAAGGAACTGGAAAGCAGGGTAGAGAAAATCGCACTTCTGCTGGAAAAGGCCAAAATTGGCGAGTATGTCAATATTATGACCAAGCCGAAAACTCTTCTCCTGAACAATTTTATAGGAGGGGTAGCCAGAGGCTTTGGAACAGCTGTAGGCTTTACAATTCTTGGAGCAGTTGTTATTTATATTCTAAGACGGTCTGTGCTTTTGAATCTTCCTTTTATAGGAGGGTTCATAGCAGAAATAGTCAAGATAGTTCAGGATCATCTATGAATAAAAAGGAGGCAGTCAATTTGGACAAGAATGACCTTAAGCACTTTGAGGAGTTGTTGAAGGAAGAGAAGAAAAAGAAGGAAAACTCACTTGAAGATGAGAGGACAGGGCTTGGAATTTCCATCAAAGATCTGACCGGTGAGCTTTCCTCTTATGATAATCATCCCGGAGATATGGGTAATGAGACCTTTGAGGCTGAAAAGAATTTTTCCTTCAGGACAAGGGATAAGTTTCTTCTAAGTGAGATTGAGGCTGCTTTGAACAGGATAGCTGACGGAACTTACGGTTCATGTGACATCTGTCATAATGAGATCGGCAAAGACAGGCTGGAATTAAGGCCATACTCCCGATTGTGCATCAATTGCGAAAAAAAATACGGTGCGAATGTACAAAATGAGGAGAAGGGCAGGCCTATTGAGGAGCAGGTGCTTTTTCCGCCTTTTGGCAGGACTTTTACGGATAATTCGGTTGAGGATAAGGTACAGTTTGACGGGGAAGATGCCTGGGAGTCAGTGAATGAATATAATGTAAGAATGTCGGATAATGAATTTGGAGAAGACGAATCGGCAGGGTATGTTGAAGATGTCGACCAGGTAAGTAATGAACAGTACAGGAAGCAGTTGGAATGAAACAGGGTTATGTGCTATAATAACTGATGTACTCATTTGCATTTAAGGGGGAATATCATTGTATCCTGTTCTCATTGCAGCAGCGGTTATAGTTTCCGACCAGGTTATCAAGAATATATTGGCCAAAGCTTTGGCTTCAGGACCCATAACTGTAATAAAGAACTTCTTTTACCTTGTCTATGTGGAGAACTACGGAATAGCCTTTGGTATGTTTAAAAACAAGGTATTGTTTTTTATTTTCACCAATTGTATTATATCGGCAGTGGTGGCATTCATGATTTATAAGTACCGTCGTATAAGCGTCCCTGTTACAATTTGCCTGTCTCTTATTCTGGGCGGAGCAATAGGCAATGTAATAGACAGAATAAGGTTCGGATATGTTATTGACTACCTTTCATTTACTATATTTCCGCCGGTTTTTAACCTTGCAGATTCCGCAATAGTGGTTGGCGCAATACTGCTTAGCCTGCTGCTTGTATTCGGCAAGGATATAAAGATATAAATGCGAGACGCGAGGCATGCGGGTCGGGCATGGAAATAGGGTGATATTTGTGGAGGTTAAAAAATTTGAAATAGGGATTGAGGATGCAGGAGAGAGGCTTGATTGCTTTCTATCCGAAAAGGTGGAAGGTTATTCAAGGACTTATATGCAAAAGCTTATTGAAGAAGGGCACTGCAAAGTCAACGAAAAAAATGCAAAGCCCAGGCTTAAGCTTCGTGAAGGTGACCGGGTGGAAGCTGTAATACCTGATCCGGTGCCTTTGGAAGTGGAGCCTGAGAAAATAGATCTGGATATAATTTATGAAGATAATGATATTATAATAATAAACAAGCCTCAGGGAATGGTGGTGCATCCTTCCCATGGCAATTATTCCGGCACTGTTGTGAATGCCCTTATGGGGCATTGCAAAAGCCTGTCCGACTATAACAGCCTTACCGGAATAAACGGTGTTATGAGGCCAGGGATAGTACACAGGATAGATAAGGATACATCAGGTATAATAGTTGTAGCAAAGAACAATGAGGCTCATCTTTCCTTGTCAGAACAGCTTAAGGAGCACACAATAACAAGAAAGTATACAGCCCTGCTTGAAGGCAGATTGAAGACAGACAGCGGAACAGCAGATACCCTTATAGGCAGGAATCCAAAGAATAGGAAACAGATGGCTGTTGTAAGCGAAAACGGGAAAAGGGCTGTTACACACTATAGAGTACTTGAGAGCTTTGAGAACCATACCCTGATTGAAGCGGTGCTAGAGACAGGAAGAACCCATCAGATAAGAGTGCATATGGCATATCTGGGGCACCCTGTTGTGGGAGATACGGTATACGGCTTTAAAAAGCAGCGTTTTGACACTAAAGGGCAGCTGCTGCATGCAAGGGTACTCGGATTCATTCATCCAACCGGGAAGGAATATGTTGAATTTGAAGCACCCATTCCGGAATACTTTGAGAAAGTATTAAGGCTTTTGAGGAATGGAAGGTTATAGACAAATTATATATGCTATGGTAAAATCTATTAAAAGCAACCTTTAAACTTGTCCGGTGAGGCATGGAAGGATTCAAAAATATAATTGCAATCTGCCTCACGGCAGATTTTTTGATATAAAAATACCTGGAGGAATCATTATGAGGATCAAGACTGAGATAATGGATGAAAAAGCATTGGATAGAGCGCTTACCAGAATATCTCACGAAATAATAGAAAGAAACAAGGGAGTGGAAGGCCTGGTACTGCTCGGTATTAAGACAAGGGGAGTCTCCCTTGCCAAAAGGCTCTGTGAGAAAATCCGAAACATAGAAGGCAATGTTCTTCCTGTCGGAACACTTGATATTACTAGGCACAGGGACGATATCAAGGATATGAAGGATATACCGCGGGAAAATCTGACTGATATCTGCTTTGATATCAATGGAAAGAAAGTTGTACTTGTTGATGATGTTTTATATACGGGAAGGACTGTACGGGCGGCAATGGATGCCATCGTGGATATTGGAAGGCCCTTGAGCATTCAGCTGGCTGTGCTTGTAGACCGAGGACACAGGGAGCTTCCGATAAGAGCCGATTATGTGGGGAAAAATGTTCCTACCTCGAGAAGTGAAATGGTTATTGTAAATGTCAGAGAAGTGGATGGCAAGGATTCAGTTCTTTTGGGAGAACAAGAGTAATATACCATTATTGCTCTTTTTTCTTATTATTATGAAAGAGAGGTAATTGCATGAGATTGCTTATAAAGCAATGCAGCATAATAGATCCGGGAAATACTTATGAGGGGATTAATGATATTTATATTGAGGATGGTTTAATAAGGCTGATAGAACCTTCAATCGGGCTGGCTGCCGATAAAGTGATAGATACGGCGGGGCTTTTTCTGCTTCCGGGATTCATCGATATACATGCACATCTGAGGGAGCCCGGCTTTGAATACAAGGAAACCGTATACTCAGGGACAAGGGCCGCTGCAAGGGGAGGATACACCTCAATCTGCTGCATGCCTAACACCAAGCCGGTAATTGATGATGAAGCCTCTTTATCCATGCTCCAAAAAATCATAAAAAAGGATGCGGCAGTAAAGGTATACCCCATAGCTGCCATATCCAAAGGCCAGACAAGCACTGAGCTTGTGGAAATGAACAAGCTCTCAGAAATGGGTGCTGTCGCTTTTTCCGATGACGGAAGGCCGGTGGCCACCGCAGCATTTATGCTGAAGGTACTGCTGAGTGCCAAGGAGGAAGACTATATAATAATAGACCACTGTGAAGAACTGAGCCTGGCTGAGGGCGGTGCGATAAACAAGGGAAGGAAATCGGAGCAGATGGGCATACGGGGGATACATCCCCTTTCAGAGGAGCTTAATGTGATGCGGGATATTATGATTGCGGAAGAAACGGATTCGCATATTCACATAGCCCATGTAAGCACGGCCGGGTCTGCGGAAATAATAAGGGCGGCAAAGAGAAGAGGGGTCAAGGTCACATGCGAAGTGACGCCCCACCATATCGGACTGACAGAGGATATTATCACACCGGGTTTTACCGACTGCAAGGTGAACCCGCCTCTTAGGACTGCCGGAGATGTTGAGGCACTGAAGGAAGCATTGAAAGACGGCACAATTGATGTAATAGCAACCGACCATGCGCCTCACCATAAGGATGAGAAAAGTGAGGATTTCTACAGCTCTGCTTTCGGGATATCCGGTCTGGAGACTGCATTTTCCGTCTGCTATACTGAACTGGTAGAATCCGGGATACTTACATTGAAAGAATTAAGTGAAAGAATGAGCAAAAATCCGGCAAAATTATTGAAGCTGGAATCGGGAATAATCAAAACAGGCATTGCTGCCGATCTGGTACTGGTTGATACTGCAAGGGAAATTACGGTTAATCGGGATGATTTCTTGTCAAAAGGTAAAAACACTCCCTTTCACGGGAAAACATATAAGGGCGATATTGTATACACAATAGTTGACGGCAATGTAGCCTATGAAAATAAAACTCACCTTTAGGAGGGATTTGCTTGTTTACAGACAGACTCATAGAGAAAGTAATAAAATGCAGGAATCATACTGTTGTGGGCTTGGATCCAAGGCTTCAGTATCTGCCTGATCATTTAATCGATGAAGCCGTGGAAGCAGTTGCGGAAGGCAGCAGAGCTTCAATTATCGCCGAAGCATTTTTCAGGTTTAATAAAGAGATAATAGACAATGTGTATGACATTGTTTCCGCTGTGAAACCCCAGATAGCCTTTTATGAGCAGTATGGCACTGCAGGCTTTGAATGTTATTTGAAGACCTGCAGATACGCAAAATCAAAGGGCTTATTGGTTATCGGCGATGTAAAAAGAGGCGACATAGGTTCTACGGCAGAGGCCTACTCGGATTTTTACCTTGGAAATAATGAAGCGTCGGCGGAAACCGATTGCATAACCATAAATCCGTATTTAGGCACCGACTCAATGATTCCTTTTGTAAATAACTGCGAAAAGAACGGCAAAGGGATTTTTGTGCTGGTGAAGACCTCCAACAAATCATCCAAGGATATACAGGACCTGGAGTCGGGAGGGAAGAAAGTTTATGAGCATGTGGCGGAACTGGTAGTAAGACTTGGCGAAGGGCTGACAGGCAAATACGGCTATAGCTCGGTTGGAGCGGTTGTAGGGGCCACCTTCAGCAGCGAAGGGCAAAAGCTTAGAGAACTGATGAAAAGGGTTTATTTCCTGGTTCCGGGCTATGGTGCTCAAGGCGGCACCGCAGAGGACGCTGCCGTATGCTTTAATGATGATGGGCTTGGAGCTGTTATCAACTCCTCAAGAGGCATAATCGCAGCCTATAAGAATGAAGCATACAGGGAGAGGTTCAGTGAAAAGGAGTTCGGACATGCGGCAAGGGAAGCTGCAATAGCAATGAGGGATGATATAAACAATGAGCTTGCCGGGACAGGAAAAATAGCGTGGTAGGAGTTGAAGCATATATGCAGTGTATATGTAAAATTGTTGAGAACAGGGAGCTTTGCAATGATGTATTCGAAATGAAGATAGAGTGCCCGGAAATAGTACGGGAAGCCCAACCGGGGCAATTCCTTCATTTAAAAGTTAACAAGGCAATTGATCCGCTTTTAAGGAGGCCAATAAGCATAAGCAGGATTTACAGGGATACGGGTGTCATTTCGATTATTTATCAGTGCGTAGGCAAAGGGACAAAAGAAATGGCCGCTCTTAAGAAGGGTGAATACATAGATGTCTTGGGGCCTTTGGGCAGCGGCTTTACTTTGTTTGACGGGGGGAAATGTGCCGTAGTAGGGGGAGGAATCGGTATAGCACCGTTATTGGAGCTTGCTTGCAGCCTTAAGGATTGTGATGCCTATTTGGGCTTCCGGTGCAATACCTTTAAGCTGGATGAATTTTCTTCAGCCTGTAAAGAGTTTTATATTGCAACAGAGGACGGAAGTACGGGAAACAAGGGTTATGTTACCGATATTATAAAGGATATAACGAAATATGACGTTATATATGCCTGCGGCCCTAAAGCGATGCTGAAAAGAGTCAAGGAGCTTTGTGAGGACACCGGTGTGAAATGCTTTGTATCCGTCGAGGAAAGAATGGGCTGCGGCATAGGGGCGTGCTTGGTATGTGCCTGCAAGATAAAAAAAGGGGATACATGGCATAATAAAAAGGCCTGCACAGACGGCCCGGTATTTGCGGCTGAGGAGGTGGATTTTGATGATTAGTATGAACGTAAACATAGGGGGCATAAAGCTAAAAAACCCCGTACTCACATCCTCGGGAACCTTCGGTTTCGGCAGGGAATACTCGAAGTTCTATGATCTTTCCATGCTTGGAGGGATTGTTGTAAAAGGCTTGACACTGGAACCAAGAGAAGGCAACAAACCTCCGAGAATTGCGGAAACACCGGCAGGTATGCTGAACAGTGTAGGTTTGCAGAATCCCGGAGTGGAGTACTTCATTGAGAAAGAGCTTCCGTTCCTTCGGGAATATGATGTGGCAGTCATAGCGAATATTGCAGGAAATACCGTTGAGGAATACTGCATGATGGCCCGAAGGCTGGGAAGCCTTGTTGACGGAATTGAGCTTAACATATCCTGCCCTAATGTGAAGGAAGGCGGGGCTGCATTTGGAATAAGTTCCGAATCGGTGTATAATATAACCAGGAGGGTAAAGGAACAGTGCAAGGTACCGCTTATTGTAAAGCTTTCGCCTAATGTAGCCGACATAAAGGAAATTGCAGCAGCAGCCCAGGAAGGGGGAGCAGATGCAATTTCCCTCATTAATACTCTGCTGGGAATGGCAATAGATATCAATTCAAGAAGGCCTGTACTGGCAAACAATGTAGGGGGGCTGTCAGGCCCCGCAGTGAAGCCCGTAGCTGTGAGAATGGTATGGCAGGCAGCTCAAACTGTTGGTATACCGATAATAGGGATGGGAGGTATAAGCTGCTGGCAGGATGCAATTGAGTTCATGCTTGCAGGTGCCGACGTCGTATCAGTAGGAACAGCGAACTTCATAAATCCATATGCCCCCTTGGAAATTTTGGAAGGTATTGAAAAATACCTCATAAAAAACCAATTCAGCAATATAAATGAATTGAAAGGAAACTTAAAAATATACGGAGGAGATAACAAGTGCTTACAAAAAAAAGAGTGAATGGAATTCTTGAAAAGACAGGAGTGCTGCTGACGGGACATTTCCAGCTGACCTCAGGCAAGCACAGCAATAAATACTTACAGTGCGCAAAGATTTTCCAGCACCCCGACATCAGTGCCGAGATATCAAAGGATCTGGCCGAAAAATACGACGGCTACGACATAGATATTGTAATCGGGCCTGCTGTTGGAGGGATAATACTTGCGTACGAGGTTGCAAGGCAGCTGGAAGTAAGGGCACTTTTTGCGGAGAGGGAAAACGGCATAATGACTTTGAGAAGAGGCTTTGAAATACAGCCTGGCTCAAAGGTGCTGGTGGTTGAGGATGTAATCACTACAGGAGGCTCGGTTAAAGAAGTGATTGATGTTGTGCGCTCTGCAGGGGGAGAAGTGGTTGGAGTTGCCGCAGTAGTCGACAGAAGCGGCGGCAAGGCCTTATTCGATGTACCTTTTAAAAGTGCTATAAAAATCGATATAGAGGTCTTCGACCCGTTAGATTGCCCCATGTGCAAGTCAGGTTCCAAAGCAGTAAAACCGGGCAGCAGGAATATATAATATATATTATATGATTTGAAATGTTAAATTAATAACACATAATGTATAAAAAGCCTTAAATTTCAATAGATAAAAGTATCAATAATGTCAAATTCTTTCAACTGGTTAAAAATAATACATAATGATTGTTGAATTTTTTGAAAAATCAATGTATTATATTATTAATATAACAAAAAGGAGGTTTAATTAATGACTGAAAAAAGAGAAAATTGGGGATCACGGTTTGGGTTTCTTATGGCAGCTGCAGGTTCAGCTGTAGGACTCGGTAACATCTGGAGATTCCCGTACCTGACCGGGATGAACGGCGGCGGGGCATTTATATTTATTTATTTAGGTTGTGTAGCACTTATCGGACTTTCTATTATGACCGCCGAGTTTGCCGTAGGTAGAAGAAGCGGCCTTGCAGCAGTCGGCGCATACAAAAAAGTCAGTGACAAATGGACCTTTGCCGGAGCGTTGGGAGTTCTCAGCGGATTCTTCATTATGGGATTTTATCCGGTAGTTGGCGGATGGGCGATGGCTTATATCGCAAAATCCTTTACAGGATTGTTGGCTGCTCCCGAAGCAATAGGAGATGCATTTGGCGCCTTTATAAGTGCACCTGTTGAGCCGCTTGTATGGATGGTAATCTACCTGGTAATCAATGTAGTGATTGTTGCAAGAGGTATTCAAAGCGGTATTGAAGCAGCAGGTAAGGTTATGATGCCTTTACTGTATGTAATTCTGGCAGCAATAATTTTCAGAACAGCCACCCTTCCGGGTGCAGGCGAAGGGTTTAAATTCCTGTTTACACCTGACTTTTCAAAGGTAACCGGTCAGACCTTCCTGGCTGCGTTGGGGCAGGCTTTCTTCTCACTAAGCCTTGGCATGGGCTGTATGATTACATACGGAAGCTATCTGAATAAACAAGAAAAGCTGCCGCATAATGCTTTGATTGTAACCACTATGGATACAAGCGTTGCTTTGCTGGCTGCCGTAGCTATATTCCCGGCACTTGCTGCATTCGGAATTGAGCCGACTGCAGGCCCGGGCCTTGTTTTCATAGTATTACCGCAGGTATTTGCACAGATGGGCGGCGTAGGACCGATATTCTCAGCACTATTCTTCCTGCTTCTGTTTATAGCTGCTCTTACCTCCTCGGTATCCCTGCTGGAAGTTGTTGTTGCATATCTGATTGACCAGCATAGAATGGAAAGAAAGAAAGCTGTTTACCTTACTTCTGCAATCATGGCAGTAATGTGCATTCTTTCTTCACTGTCAATGGGAGTTATGTCAGGAGTTCAGATTTTCGGAGTCGGTTTCTTTGACTTCTTTGATATACTAACAGACAAGATATTCCTGGCAATCGGCGGAGGCCTCCTTGCAATATGTGTAGGCTTCTTCATGAATAAGGAAGACTTGAAGGATGAGCTTACAAATGGCGGAACATTAGAATTTGGATTATTCGAATTGTGGTACAACGTAACAAAATATGTTATACCTGTTGTTATTGCATGGATTGCATTTGCAGGTATTACCGCAATAGCACAAAAAGGCCTGATGATATTTGGAATCTTGGTTATTGTTGTGCTTGCGATTTTCTCCAAGAAGCTTTAAATCTTAGTAATAATTATATAAAAATAGAGCTGTTGCATATGCAGCAGCTCTATTTTTTCATACTGTTTACCTTGGTTTCATCAGGTGTTATATACATCGTAAAGTAGTTATCATAGATTACCATTCCGGGTTTAGCGCCGCCGGGTTTCTTTACATTCTTTCTTCTGGTATAATCCACAGGCACCTTGGAGGACATCCTGCCTTTGCTGAAAAATGCCGCTAAATTCGCTGCTTCCTCAAGGGTGTTGTTGTCCACATCTCTTCCTTCAGTCTTTATAAGGACATGGGAACCGGGAATATCTTTTGTATGAAGCCATATATCTTGGCTTGAAGCAAATTTGAGTGTAAGATAGTCGTTCTGAAGATTATTCTTCCCGACAAATATTTCAAAGCCTGAAGAGGAAACAAAACGCATAGGTATCGAGGTTTTTTTCGTCTGCTTGCCCTTTGCTGCCCTTCTTCTTAAATAGCCTTGTTCCGCCAGTTCTGTCCTGATTTCTTCCAATTCCAGCTCTTCTGTGCATTTGCTAAGGTTATCAAGCTGGGTTTCCAGATACAATATCTCCTGCTTGTTTTCTTCAAGCTGATATTTTATCTTGATTACTGCATTTTTAGACTTGTTGTAATGCTTGTAATACCTCTGGGCGTTTTCTGAGGGGGAAAGACGGATATCCATAGGAATATCAACGTATTCGCCCTCTGAGGAGTAGTAATTCTGAAGCCTTACTTTTTCCTCGCCTCTTTGAAGATAATATATGTTTGACATGATGAGGTCGCCATATATCTTGTATTTTTCTGAATCGGCAGCTTCCTGAAGATCTCCGTTCAGCCTTTCAAGCTTCTTATAGCATCGTTCCAGTCTATTGGAAATAATTTTATATATATCTCCTGATTTTTGCTTAATTCTGTCCTTTTGATCCTTCTCATGATAGAATCTTTCAACTGCCTCACTCATTTCTTGGAATTCCTGTTTCTCTAAGTTTCTGTATATTTCAAGGTCAAAGCAGGAGAAATCCAAGGCCTTGCCATCCTTGTACACTATATTCGGTTTAAAGTCTGCAGTGTTTACTTTCTTCCTGAACATTGAAAATGAGAGAAACAGCTCTTCAATCAGTTCATCGCCGCATTGCTTCAGATCTTTATCACTGTTAACATTTGCCCTTGTGCAGATATCACTTGAAAGCACTGAGCTGATGCCGTTATATCTGCTGGTCAGGTACTTTTCAGCCTTTATACTGCCCGGAGTATTTTTAATACCTTCAATGAAGCTTTCCCTTGTGGCTTTAGTGGGATCAGTTTTGCCAGCCGAAGGAGGGTATTCATAGTATCCTCCCGGCAGTATTTCTCTGACGCTGCTTATTTCAAAGCTTATCCTTTTAATACTGTCTATTATCCTGCCGGTGGTTTTGTCAATAAATATGATGTTGCTGTGACGCCCCATTATTTCTGCTATAAGGGTTTTGTGCGTACTGTAACCCATTTCGTCTGCGGAATCTATATCTATTTCAATAATTCTTTCAAATTCAGGCTGCCTGATTGATACTATACGCCCTCCTGTAAGATGCTTTCTTAGCAGCATGCAAAAGGAAGGGGGAGATGCAGGATTGGATTTGTTCTCTTCAGTAAGATGTACTCTTGGATAGGTGGAGCTGGCGCTTAACAAAAGCTTGAAGCTGTCTCCATAGCCCCTGACATTTATTATTAACTCGTCCTTTTCAGGCTGATATACTTTTTCTATTTTTCCATTCAGCAGCTTATTCTGCAGCTCATGCACAATTGAGCTGACCACCGAACCGTCGAAAGGCATAAAAACACCTCCTATTCACTCCATTGGGTTCATTTAAATATTATATCACTTGAGCCGGTTATTTACTATTAATAAACATATGTTTGCACAAAATACGAAGAATGCGACACATCTGCAGGATGCATAACCCTCCGCAAGAGACAGTATAGTATATCGAGGCACGCGCCACGTGCTTGAATAATGCGTCGTATCTGAAGTTTGTATTCTTCCTGCAGAGCACTGGCCTTGTATAACAGCGAGCACTTATTGGCTTTGGGCAACAGAATCGAGTGAAGATGCGCAGCAAAATCCGTGGGATTTACGTGAGGTAAATCCAGCACATACCAATAGGAGGTTGGGTTTATGTGCGTCAGGATTTTACAAGTATCAAGCTCTGATTCTGTCCAAAGCTAATATCGTGCGAGTCGGTATACAAGGCTATTGCCCTGAGACTATGACTGCAAACTTATAGCTACGTCGCATTACTCTTTTCATCCGACATCTAAGTGCAGTTGACGATAATTAACGAATTTATCAGAAAATAGGAGCTAAAGCAAGGAAATCAAAAAAAACAAAATTTTTAGCGTAATATATGTTTACAAACGAGTTTATATGTTATAATAATTCCAAAATGCAACTAAAATATATAAAATGTCCGGATATACAACAGCGAAACGGAAGGATGATGAGTTTGATAAAGAGCATGACGGGCTTTGGAAGGGGAGAATTCACACAGTGTACCAGCACTTTTTCCGTTGATGTAAGGTCGGTAAATCACAGATATTGTGATGTGTCTGTAAGAATGCCAAGGTCAATGTCCGCATTGGAGGAGAAGGTAAGAGAATTCGTCAGCGAAAGGATAAGCAGAGGAAAGGTGGATGTGTACATAAACTATAGTACTTTCGGGCAGAATGCACGGGTTAAACTTGACACCAACCTTGCAAAGGCATATGTGGATTCACTTAATACTCTGAAAGAGATGTTTGAAATAAATGATGACATTAATTTATCGCTACTTTCAAGATTCCCCGATATTATGGCTTTGGAGACTGTTGAGCAGGATATGGAAGAACTCTGGCTGATTCTCAAAGACGCATTGGAAATGGCATTCAATGCATTGGTGGAAATGAGAAAGCGGGAGGGCGAAAGACTCAAGAATGACCTCCTGGAAAAAGTCGAAGTTATAAAGGATTATGTAAAAGGTATAAAGGAAAAATCATCTGGTATAGTTGATGAATATAAGAATAAGCTATATGATAGGATACAGGAACTGATAAAAGATATTCCCATAGACGAAAACAGGCTCCTGACCGAAGTTGCTATTTTCGCAGACAAAGCAAGTATTGATGAAGAGCTGGTAAGGCTTGAAAGTCATATGGATCAATTTAAGAAAGCACTTAACTTCAATGGGCCTGTCGGCAAGAAACTGGATTTCATAATACAGGAGATGAACAGGGAAGTTAACACCATTGGTTCAAAAATTACCGATTTGGAAATATTGAATAATGTGATAAGCATAAAGACTGAAATTGAAAAAATAAGAGAGCAAGTACAAAATATAGAATAACGGAGGGTTAATATGGGTATCAAACTTATAAACATAGGTTTCGGCAATATTGTATCGGCAAACAGATTGGTTGCAATAGTAAGTCCTGAATCAGCTCCAATCAAGAGGATAATACAGGAGGCAAGGGACAGAGGCATGCTTATTGATGCTACATACGGCAGAAGGACAAGAGCTGTAATAATAACCGACAGTGACCATATAATTCTTTCTGCAGTGCAGCCTGAAACTGTTGCACACAGGCTTGTGGACCGTGAAGCAGAAGACAATGAAGAGGTTATGGCCGAGGATTAATGAAGGGTAGGATAAATATGGAGAATAGGGGTCTGCTTATTGTTATTGCAGGGCCTTCAGGTGCGGGAAAAGGTACCATATGCAGAGAATTGCTTCGAAATTACGGCAAAAACCTTGAACTTTCTATTTCAGTTACAACCAGAAAGCCCAGAGATGGAGAAGCGGAAGGGGTTCATTACTTTTTCAGGGATATGGAAGAGTTTTTCAGAATGGTTGAGAATGGGGAACTTATAGAATTCGCAAAAGTACATGATAATTATTATGGGACTCCCAAGAAATATGTCATGGAAAAGCTTGAGGAAGGAAAGAATGTAATACTGGAAATAGATGTGCAGGGTGCCGTGAAGGTAAAAGAGATTTTTGATGAAGCTGTTCTTATTTTTGTTATTCCGCCTACCTTTGCAGATTTGAAGAAAAGAATAGAAGGACGTGGGACAGAGACACAAAATGATATTTGTAAAAGGCTGAAAAATGCTTACGATGAAATAAGCCATGCCGTTAATTATGATTATATTATAGTAAATGATGATATAAAGGATGCAGCAGTAAAAATAAACTGTATCCTTATTGCAGAAAAATGCAGATTGTCAAGATGTAATATAGACTTTGAGAAATTCAGGGAGGGATAAGATGATATATCCTACTTTAGCGTCACTGTTGGAAAAGGTTGATAGTAAATATACACTTGTGGTTGCTGTTGCAAAAAGGGCAAGACAATTGGTAGATGGCCAGCCAAAGCTTACAAATGTAAATTCAAATAAGCCGGTATCAATAGCAATAAATGAATTATATGAAGATAAGATTACCTATGAGAGAACCAAGCCGGTAAAAATATCGGGTGATCAAAATGCTTAGCGGAAAGAAAATAGTTCTTGGTGTATCGGGGGGAATAGCAGCATATAAAGCCTGTGAACTTGTAAGCAGGCTCAAGAAACTGAATGCGGATGTGCATGTCATAATGACGGCTTCAGCCGCAAAATTTGTTACTCCCCTAACCTTCCAGTCCCTTTCATTGAACCAGGTGGCTGTTGATATGTTTGATACGCCAAACTACTGGGAGATAGAACATATATCCCTGGCCAAGCTGGCGGATGTAATTGTTATTGCTCCCGCAACCGCAAATATAATCGGAAAACTTGCAAACGGCATTGCGGATGATATGCTTTCCACAACCATCATGGCCACTAAGGCAAAGGTTCTGGTTGCACCGGCAATGAATACAAATATGTACGAAAATCCTGTTCTACAAAGGAATATCAAGCTTCTTTCGGAACTGGGATATATTATGATTCCACCTGCTGAGGGGCGTCTTGCCTGCGGTGATGTCGGGAAGGGAAAGATGGCTGAACCTGCTGTTATTGAGAAAACAATTGTTGATTTGCTGAACCCCAGGCAGGATATGGCAGGCAGGACTGTTCTTGTGACTGCGGGGCCTACAAGGGAAGCTATTGATCCTGTAAGGTTCATATCCAACAATTCCACAGGAAAAATGGGATATGCAATTGCCAGGCAGGCAGCATTAAGGGGAGCAAAAGTTTATTTGGTCTCCGGGCCAACGATTCTCGATACACCGATTGGGGTGGAAAGATATGATGTCATATCCGCTGAGGAAATGTACAACAAGGTCATGGAGCTTTTTCCCATGTGTGATATAGTAATCAAGGCTGCTGCAGTAGCCGACTATGCACCAATGAACGCATACAGCCAGAAGGTGAAGAAGTCGGAAAACCAGCTTGAACTGAAGCTTAAGAAGAATCCGGATATACTTTATGAACTAGGCAAAATCAAAGGCAGTAAAATACTTGTAGGCTTTGCCATGGAGACTGAGAACCTTGTAGAGAATGCCGCAGAAAAAGTAAAGAAAAAAAACCTGGATTTTATTGCAGCCAATGATTTGAACGAGGCAGGAGCGGGTTTCGCAGCGGAAACAAATGCGGTAAAGCTTATTGACAGGGAAGGAAATATCGAGAACATTCCTCTTAAAATGAAGGATGAGATTGCAGATATAATTCTTGATAGGATAGTAAATTTAAAGCGTACATAGCAGTACGCTTTTAAGTTATGTACAGCACTGAAGATGCCGGATTGCATTGGGGGAAATCAAAATGGAAAAAATATACGCAGAGGTCATAGTGGCCAATAAGTGCAAAGAAACAGACAGAACTTACAGCTATCTGGTGCCTGAAAACATGAAGGAGTCAATCCGGGTAGGCTGCAGGGTTATTGTGCCATTTGGCATGGGTAATAAGCAGATAGAGGGATATGTGGTGGGCTTGAAGGACAGTATAGACTTTAAGCCCTCAAAGATAAAGTACGTAGCAAGGCTGTTGGATGAGAAACCGGTAATGTCCCCAAAGCTTTTAGAATTGGCAAAATGGATGAAAGAAAAATACTTGTGTTACCATATTGATGCTATACAGGCCATAGTGCCTTCTCCCGTAAGGACAAAAAGCAGCTGCAGCATTGAACTTTGCGATTGTGAACAAAATTTGGAAAAGCTTGAAAAACTGAATTCAAACATCATTATGGAAATAGTGGAGTTTCTTGAGGAAAACTCTGGCAGTGCCAAGCTGGAGGATATAAAAGAGTATTTCAGCGACAGGAAAATAGATTATTATATCAAGAAGCTTATTGAAGCAGAGGTAGTAAAAAAAGTTCAGATAATCGGCAGCAAAATAGGGGAAAAAAGGCAGAAGCGCCTGTACTTGTCGGAAGATAAAAATATACAGATAAAGAAAACTGCCAGCAAACAGAGAGAGGTATATGAACTGCTTCTCAAGTGTCCGGGTATATCCCCTGCAAAGCTTAAGGAAGCTTGCGGGGATTGCAATTCGACGATCAAGGCAATGGAGAAAAAGGGATATATTAGAATTGAAGAAATTGATGAATACAGGCCGGTCAGCTCCAAAACATATTCCGAAAAAAGACATGAACTGACACAGGATCAGAATAAAGCCCTGTCAGTTATCAGGAACTGCTTTTCCAACGGTAAGGATGTTTTACTATTTGGAGTAACCGGCAGCGGCAAGACTGAGATTTATCTTGAACTGATTGAAGAGTATATATCAAAGGGCAAAGACTCTATAATGCTTGTACCGGAAATTTCCTTGACTCCTCAAATGGTATCAAGATTCAAGAACCGTTTCGGTGACAATATTGCTGTTTTGCACAGCAGCCTTTCAGAGGGGGAAAAATATGACGAATGGAGGAAAATCAGGGACGGTATTGTAAAAGTCGCTATTGGTGCAAGATCGGCAGTTTTTGCCCCCTTTAATAATTTGGGGATTATAATAATTGATGAAGAGCATGAGCACACATACAAATCGGGGATAAAGCCCAAGTATTTAACCCGGGAGGTAGCAGAGAAAAGATGCAGACTTGAAGGTGCAAACCTTCTTTTGGGTTCGGCCACCCCTTCCATAGAGACCTATTACAGAGCAGAGGCCGGGGATTTGGGCATGGCTGAATTGGGAACAAGGGCAAACGGCAGCCCTATGCCTGAGGTTGAGGTAGTGGATATGAGGGAGGAGCTTGAGTCAGGAAACAGGACAATATTCAGCAGGAGCCTGACTGATGCCATATTGGATAACCTGAAGAACAGGGAACAAATGATATTATTCCTGAACAGGAGAGGCCACTCCACCTTTGTATCCTGCAGACAATGCGGAATAGTGATGAAATGTCCCAGATGCAGTATTTCACTGACCTATCACATGAAAAACGAAAAGCTGGTTTGCCATTACTGCGGATATGAAAGGGATAATCCCACCATATGCCCGAAATGCAAGAGCAAAAATATAAAATACTTTGGAGTGGGCACTCAGAAGCTGGAGAAGGAGTTCCAGAAGAAGTTTTCAGTAAAAAATGTGCTGAGAATGGATGCGGATACAACCACGAAGAAAAATTCCCACCAGGAGATTTTGGACAAATTCAGAAGAAGGGAAGCAAATGTGCTGTTGGGAACGCAAATGATATCAAAGGGCTTGGACTTTCCTGATGTTACATTGGTTGGAGTGATTGCGGCGGATACAAGCCTTAATCTGCCTGACTTCAGGTCCTCAGAGCGAACCTTTCAGATAATAGCACAGGTATCGGGACGCTCGGGAAGAGGCAATAAAACGGGGCGTGTAATTGTACAGACTTACAGCCCCGGGCATTACAGCATAGAATATGCACGATGCCATGATTATAAAGGCTTTTATAATAAAGAGGTTATGCTTCGCAAGGAACTCGGATACCCGCCCTTTTCCAGCATCGCAAATATAATAATCAGCGGTACTGCTGAGGAAGAGGTTATAGCATATGCCAATGAAATAAGCAAATTCCTGGATGAAGTGCTTAAAGAGTATAAGGATGCGGAAAAGCTGGGGCCTGCAGCAGCAGCAATATCACGAATAAAAAACAGGTTCAGATGGCAGATATTGGTCAAGAGCAAGGAGGAAGAAGTGCTGAGAAAAGTGCTTGCAGGCCTTTCGGAAGCTTGTGGTGAAGGCAGGTCAAATGTGAGTATCAGTATGGATTTGAATCCTCAAAGTATGTTATAGTAATAGTAGGGCCGCCATACATGGCGACCATGTAGGATTAGATTTTTTAGGAGGAAGTAATATATATGGCAGTAAGAACAATCAGGAAAGACGGAGATGAAATCTTACGCAAGGTATCAAGAAAGGTAGAGGTTATAGATGACAGGATTCTGACCCTCCTTGATGATATGAAGGATACTATGAAAAAAGCTGAAGGAGTGGGCCTAGCCGCTCCCCAGGTTGGAGTATTGAGAAGAGTTGTGGTAATTGATATCGGTGAAGGGCTTATTGAGCTGATAAATCCCGTTATAGTGTATGAGAGCGGAGAGCAGTTTGAAATGGAAGGCTGCCTCAGTATACCCGGAATAAAGGGAAAAGTAAAAAGGCCTGAAAAGGTCATTGTAAGGGCTCAGAACAGAAAAGGCGAGACTTTTGAAATGACAGGGACAGAACTCTTGGCAATTGCTTTTTGCCATGAAATTGATCACCTTAACGGTATTCTTTTTACTGATAAAGCAATAATAACCGATAAGGAAGATTAAGCTTCGAAAGGGAAGAAGAAGTATGAGAATAGTTTTTATGGGAACGCCGGACTTTGCAGTTCCCTGTCTCAGAGAGCTGATTGCTCATAAGCATGAAATATCAGCTGTTGTGACTCAGCCTGACAGGCCAAAAGGAAGGGGCAACAAGCCGGCAGAATCTGCGGTAAAAAAATTTGCCAAAGAAGCAGGAATAGCAATTTTCCAGCCAGAGAAAATAAAGGCCGGGGAATTTGTTCAGATATTAAGGGATCTGGCGCCGGAGGCCATTATTGTAGTTGCTTTCGGACAGATACTGTCTCAGGAAATATTGAATATTCCCCCCCTTGGATGCATTAATGTACATGCATCCCTTCTTCCGAAATACAGAGGGGCAGCTCCCATTAACTGGTGCATAATAAACGGAGACAAAACCACCGGTGTCACCACCATGTACATGGATAAGGGGATGGATACAGGTGATATTATATTAAAAAAGGAAATTGAAATAGGGGACGATGAGAATGCAGGGGAGCTGCATGACAGATTGTCGGAGCTTGGAGCTTTAGCATTGTCCGAGACGATGGAACTTCTGATTGAAGGCAGGATTGAGAGGACTCCCCAGAATAACGAGGAAGCTACTTATGCCCCGATAATGACAAAAGAACTTGGCAGGATAGACTGGTCGAGAGATGCAAAAGATATCAGGAACCTGATTAGGGGAACATATCCGTGGCCCGGTGCTTTTTCATCATATAACGGAAAGATGTTTAAGATATTAAGGGCTCAAGCTTTGGACTATAATACGGACAGCACTAATTACGGCTATATTGGCAGTGTCAGTAAAGACAGCATAGTTGTAAACTGCGGCAGCGGAAGCCTTAAAATACTGGAACTGCAGTTCGAAAATGAAAAACCTATGAGTGTGGAGGCATATCTCAGGGGACATACTATTATTGCGGGAACAATACTGGGAAAATAGACAAAGGATACGAGGCTGCGAAGTTCCGGAGCAGTGATGGACAAAGAATAATGAACTATAAGTTTTAATATTTAACAAATTATGGAGGGAAAAATATGTTTTATGGTTATGGTTTAGATCCGACTTTTATTTTGATTTTACCGGCAATAATACTTGCCGCATATGCGCAGTCCAAGGTATCTTCTACCTTTAATAAATACCTAAGAGTAAGGAACAGCTATGGGCATACGGGATATGAAGTTGCCAGAAGGATACTGGATATAAACGGGCTTCAGGATGTTCCAGTGGAGCTTGTACGGGGAAGGCTTTCCGATCATTATGATCCAAGAACGAGAGTACTCAGATTGTCCCAGGATGTATACAACAGCAATTCCCTTGCTTCCGTTGGTGTAGCTGCTCATGAGTGCGGCCATGCAATACAGCATTCGGAAGGATATGCGCCCCTTGTTATAAGAAATGCAATTGCCCCTGTGGCTACTATTGGTTCCCAGGCAGCGTGGCTATTTATTCTGGCAGGATTTATTTTTAGCTGGGTTAACCTTATAGACATAGGAATACTTTTGTTTTCGGCAGCAGTGGCATTTCAGTTAATAACGCTTCCGGTGGAATTCAACGCCAGCAGCCGGGCAATAGCCCTTTTGGAAGGCAACGGATTGGTACCCTCGGACGAAATAGGGCCCGCAAGAGAAGTTCTGAATGCTGCGGCACTTACATATGTAGCGGCAACTTTTGCGGCTGTCATGCAGTTGGTGAGGCTTTTGGTTCTGAGAGGCAGAAGGGATTAGAGGTATATTATTCGGGCTACAGATAGGAATAATACTATCTGTAGCTTTTGCGTTAATATGTTATGAATAGGGATATTGGGGAATGCAAAGTACCGACGTGAGGAAAACATACTTCCCCTACAGTCGGAGTACTTTACAAACTTCTGCATATATAAAGGAGTATTACTTATGAAAAAAATTGACCTGGCCAGAGACGCGGCAGTACGGACAGTACACAGGGTGCTGAGGGAAGGTGCCTATTCCAACATAGCCCTGAAGGAGGAACTGGATAAAGACAGGCTTGAAAGGGTTGACAAAGCTCTTGTCACGGAGATAGTAAACGGCACTCTGAGAAATCTTACCCGTATTGACTGGATAATATCCCGTTTCATAAAAATGAAAAGCATAGACCCGTGGATTGAAGATATTATCAGGTGCGGAATATACCAGATACTATTTCTGGACCGAATACCTGACTCTGCAGTATGCAATGAAAGTGCCGAGCTTGCAAGGAAATATGGTAATGAAGGAACTGTCAGGCTTGTAAACGGAGTACTTAGAAATATCAGCAGAAATAAGGAAAATCTGGAATACCCGGATAAAAGCAAGAATGCCGCCTCATACCTGTCGGTGTTTTATACTCATCCTGAATGGATAGTAAAAAAGTGGATCAGGGATTACGGAATGGAATTCACTGAGGCCCTGCTGAAGGCAAATAATGAAAAACCTCCTTTCACAATACGCTGCAACAGGCTTAAGATTGAGAAAAAGAGGCTATTATCAATACTAGCGGAAGAGGGAATTGAATGTACTGACGGCAGCTATAATGAAGAAGCAATTCACATTAGGGGAACCTCCTCCATAGAAGCAAAGGAATCCTTCAGGAAGGGCTATTATCAGGTGCAGGATGAAAGCTCCATGCTGGTGGCCCATATTGTTGAACCTAAGCCGGGGGATAAAGTCCTTGACATATGCAGTGCGCCCGGAGGAAAGACTACCCACATGGCGGAGTTAATGGACAATAAAGGGGAGATTGTGGCCAGGGATGTTTATGGGCACAAGCTCAGGCTTGTGGAGGAAAACTGCGCCAGGTTGGGGATAAGCATTGTAAGAACTGAACTCTTTGATGCAATGGTAAAGGATCAGGGTTCCATCGGGAAATATGACAGGGTTTTGCTGGACGCACCCTGCAGCGGTTTCGGTGTGATAAGAAGAAAACCCGATCTTAGATGGAAGAAAGATCCAAAGAATTTAAAGGAATTGGTTGATATGCAGAAGAGGATACTGGAGCTGGCTTCCGGGTATGTAAAGCCGGGAGGAAAATTGATATACAGTACATGTACCATAAATAGAGCAGAAAACCTTGATGTGGTAAAGGATTTTCTGTCAAATAACCCGCAGTTTCATATGGAGAGTATTATGGGGCTTGTACCGGAGAAGCTGGAGAATGATAGTGCTCATATGGGATATCTGGAGCTGTATCCGAACGTCCACGGTACAGATGGATTTTTTATAGCTAAAATGGAAAAGAGGTAATTGAATTTGCTTGATAAGAAGAATATAAAAGACCTGGGATTTGATGAGCTTGAAATATATATTGAAGAGAAACGGCTGCCCAGGTTCAGGGCGGCTCAGGTTTTCGAATGGATATATAAGGATACGGCTTCCTTTCGGGATATGACCAATCTGCCCAAGAATCTGATTGAGCAGCTGGAAGGTGACTTCTATATCGGCAGGGCATATATTGCTGCAATGCAGCACTCAAAAACAGACAATACCAGAAAGTACCTGATTTGCTTTGAAGACGGTAATGCTGTAGAGTGTGTACTCATGGACTACAGCTATGGGAAAACCCTCTGCATATCCACGCAATTTGGCTGCAGAATGTCCTGCGAGTTCTGTGCTTCAACAACGGGAGGGCTTATCAGGTCCATGACCAGCGGAGAAATGCTTGAGGAGGTAATGGCTGTAACCCGGGACATCGGAGAAAGAATAGGCAATATCGTGCTTATGGGTACCGGGGAACCCTTTGACAATTATGAGCAGGTTATGAAGTTCATAAGGACAATTAATCACCCCAAGGGGCTGAATATAGGCCAAAGGCATATAACCCTTTCAACCTCCGGAATTGTTCCAAGGATATACGATTTTGCCGATGAAAAGCTTCAGTGCACACTGGCGATATCCCTGCACGCAGCTGATGATGAAGCCAGAAGCAAAATAATGCCGGTGAACAGGAAATACAACATTGAGAAGCTTATGGAAGCGTGCAGGTACTATATAAATATGACAAATAAGCGGATTACCTTTGAATATGCATTGATAAAAGATGTCAACGACAGTGTTAAAGATGCACATAAATTGGGAACACTGCTAAAAGGAATGCTTTGCCATGTGAATCTTATACCGGTGAACAAAGTGGAGGGGAAGAATTTTTCAAAAGCCTCCAAGGAGAAGATAAATTCCTTTAAGGCTGCTCTTGAGGGCTTCGGAATTGAAACAACCGTCAGGAGGGAGCTTGGCAGCGAAATTGATGCAGCCTGCGGGCAGCTGAGGCAGAAGCATATAAGTCAGCATGGAGTCACAAATATTTGAATTTGTTAGAGGTTTTTTATATGTTTTGTCGAAATATTTTTTTTGTAATAAAAACCGAAAGCTATTTTTAATTCGGCTAAGAGTATATTTGAGGTGATTTAATGAGGTCAGCCGGCAGGACGGACATTGGTCTGGTCAGAAAAGTAAATGAAGACAGATTTTTATGCGAAAAACTTGAAGACATCGACAGCACGTATTTATACATTGTTGCCGACGGCATGGGAGGACATAATGCGGGAGAAGTAGCAAGTTCAATAGCGGTACAAGAGGTAGCATCTTACATAAAAAACAGCATTGGGACCCTTATGCAGGGAGATGAAGAAATTAAGGATCTTGTCAGAAATGCAATTATGCATGCCAACGAAAAGGTTTACAAGACGTCTATACTTAAGAGCAACTGCCTTGGTATGGGAACAACGCTTTCAATGGTGCTTGCAAAAAACAACAGTATTTATATAGGACATGTAGGAGACAGCAGGATATACCTTATCAGAGGAAAAGACATATCAAGGCTTACGGAGGATCATTCCCTGGTTGCGGAGTTGGTAAAGAGAGGCACTATTAAACCGGAGGATGCATTTAATCATCCGCAGAAAAACGTCATTACAAGAGCACTCGGAACGGAATATTCAATTGAACCGGACGTGTACCAATATGATATGCAGTACGGCGATCTTATACTTATCTGCACTGACGGGTTGTCAAATGCGGTGTGTGAAGAAGATATATCCCGTGTGATGAATGCTGCTTCCGATTTAAACGGGGCTTGCGAGCTTCTGATAGAAAAAGCCAAGGAAAAGGGCGGCTATGATAACATAACAGCTGTAGCTATTCAGGTGTGTAAGGGCGGTGAAGATAATGATAGGTAGAGTATTGGGAGATAGATATGAAATATTGGAAAAAATAGGCGGCGGCGGAATGGCCTTGGTGTATAAAGCCAAATGCAGACTGTTGAATAGATTTGTTGCTATAAAGGTTCTGAGGCCGGAATTTACCGAAGATGAAGAATTTGTCAAGAAATTCAGGAGAGAAGCACAATCGGCAGCCAGTCTTTCACATCCGAATATAGTCGGGATTTATGACGTGGGAACCGAAAGCAACAGCTATTATATAGTTATGGAGTACATCAAGGGGCAGACACTGAAAGAGCTGATAAAGAGCAAAGGGACCTTGGGGGTGGAATATTCCACTAATATCGCAATCCAGATATGCTATGCATTGGAACAAGCCCATAAAAACAATATAGTTCACCGGGATATAAAATCTCATAATATACTGATACGGGAAGACAACTCTGTGAAAGTCACGGATTTTGGAATAGCCAGAGCTGTGTCTTCAAGCACTATAACTAATACAGGCAATGTAATCGGCTCTGTGCATTATTTCTCACCCGAACAGGCAAGGGGAGGATATGTGGATGAGAAATCGGATATTTATTCACTTGGAGTCGTAATGTATGAAATGCTTACAGGAAGACTTCCTTTTGAAGGTGATTCTCCTATTGCTGTTGCTTTGAAGCATATTCAGGAAGAGCCGGAGCCTCCTTCCAGGATTAATTCCAGGATACCGAAAGCCATTGAAGCAATAATAATGAAGTGTATGGAAAAGGAAGTATCTAAAAGGTATAACAGCGCTTCGGAGATAATAAATGACCTCAGACAGTCATTGGTAATGCCTAACGGAGACTTTGTAAAGAAAAACAGGTATACCGATGAAAATACCAGGGTTCTTGAACCTATAAAAATAATTGACAGGGAAGCAGCGGCTGAGATTAATGAAGAGCCGGAAAGCAAGGATTTGAATGAAGTAAAAGAGGAAAAAATCCTCATCGATGATTATTCAGTTGATGCAATCCCAAAAGTAGCTGAGGGGAAAGATAAGCCTATACAGAATAAGAGGAACATGAAGCTTACTATTGCTGCTGTTTTTGGGGGATTGCTGCTGGCTTTGCTGCTGGGCGGAGGAATATTGTTCGTTAACAGCCTCTTTACCGTAAAGGAAGTTGAGGTTCCTGACATTAGGAACAATAGCGAAGAAGAGGCAAGGGAAAAGCTCAGTGCTCTCAGCCTTATACTTGAAGTAACCGAAAGGGTATTTAACAAGGATATTCCCGAAGGAAGCATTATCAGCCAAAATCCCAAGCCCAACGAGAAGAACAAGATAACCAATCCCGTAAAAGTTGTTGTAAGCAAAGGGCCCAGGAAGGTTGTAGTTCCGAAACTTGAGGGTGAAAGCTATGACAAGGTCAAGCTCATACTTGAAGGAGAAGGGCTGATTGAGGGTACCTTTGATCAGGAATACAGCGATTATCCCAATGGTTTTGTTATAAGGCAGAGTATAGCTCCGGGTATAAGTGTGGATGAAGGGACTACAATAGACTATGTAATAAGTATAGGGCCGGAAAAATTCATAATGCCTTCTTATATTGGAGCTGATATTGAAGATGTCAAAACGGATCTGATTATCAAAGACCTTATATTGGGGAACATAACTCCGGACAGCAACAGTGAAGCGCCATTTAATTCAGTGCTGGAGCAGAGCATAAGGCCCGGCACTGAGGTCAGCAGGAAAAGCGTAGTGGATTTTGTTGTCAACAACTATAAGCCGGAGCCTCCGCCCTCAAGCTTCAAGCTTCGTTTCACACTGCCGCCGGAGCTTGAGAGTATGAAGGTGACGGTATATAAAGTACAAAATGAAATAAGCAGCAGAATATATGAAAGCATTCACAAATCAACCGACAGCCCCCTGGAAATACCGGTAAGCGGTGAAGGGAATGTAATTTTTGAAGTTTATATAAATGACAGCTTGCATGAAAGCGTAGCGCACAAATTTTAACGAGGAGGGAATGTATGCAAAAAGGTGTTATAGTAAAAGGCATCGGCGGATTCTACTATGTTGACACGGGGGAAGGGGTATACGAGTGCCGTGCCAGAGGTAAATTCAGGTTAAAGAACATAACACCTTTAATAGGGGACCATGTTGAAATTGATGTTGATACGGGAAGCCTGCAGGGTTATATAATCAACATTCTAGAGAGGAAAAACCAGCTTATAAGGCCGACTGTAGCCAACATTGACCAGGCAGTGATAGTGTTTGCGGCAAAAAAGCCTGATATAAACATGGTGCTTATGCAGAAGTTCCTGGTTTATTCGGAGTATAAGAATCTGAATGTCACAGTTTGTATAAACAAAATTGATTTGGACCCGGAGGGCCGTTATCTTGATGTGGTCAGGATGCTTGAGGGTATTCCCTATAAGGTAATAACCACAAGTGCGAAAGTTAATTTCGGGATAGAGCAGCTGCAGGAAACACTTAAAGATAAGGTTTCGGTTTTTGCAGGCCCCTCCGGTGCGGGAAAGTCATCGTTGCTGAACTGCATTCAGCCGGGGCTTAGACTCAAGACGGGGGACCTGAGCAAAAAAATAGACAGAGGCACACATACTACGAGGCATGCGGAGCTTATAAAGCTTGAAGAGGGCGGCATGGTAGCGGACACTCCGGGGTTTACCTCTCTTGATATCGGCGAAGTGGAGATGTCGAAGCTTGAAAGCTGCTTCCCGGAATTTGAAAACCACAAGAATTGCCAATTCGTTAACTGCATCCATGATAAGGAACCCCGTTGCGGGATAAGAGAGGCAGTGCTCGAAGGCAAGATAAACAAAATAAGATATGATTACTACATATCTCTGTTAAATGAATTAAAGAGTGCTGCGGGGAGGAATTATAAATGATTAAGATTGCGCCGTCTATTTTATCTGCAGATTTTGCGAATCTGGAGAGGGATATAGGGATAGTGGAGAAGGCAGGTGCCGATTGGCTTCACGTTGATGTTATGGACGGGCATTTTGTTCCGAATATAACTATAGGCCCGGCTGTTGTAAAAAGCTTGAGGGCAAAAAGCAGCCTGGTTTTTGATGTACATCTTATGATTGACAATCCTGAGTTATACATAAATGATTTTGCGGAAGCCGGCGCCGATATCATTACAGTACATGCAGAGGCTTCCGTACACCTGCACAGGCTGATACAAATGATAAAGGCAAAAGGTCTGAAAGCGGGTATGGCATTGAATCCTGCCACCCCTGTCAATGTCCTGGAGCATATTATAGAGGACTTGGACATGGTATTGATTATGAGTGTGAACCCGGGCTTTGGAGGACAAAAGTTTATTAATTCCGCTTATGAAAAGATATCCGTTGTAAGAAGCCTCATTGAGAATAAGAATCTGTCCGTTGATTTGCAGGTTGACGGAGGAATAGGGCCTGACAATATCCGACAGGTTGTCGGGAGCGGAGCTAATATAATTGTTGCGGGTTCGGCAATTTTTAACTCGTCGAACATACCGGAAACAATAAGAATTATGAAGGAAGCAGGCATAAGGAAATAATGAAAACTGTAATAATCAGCGGCGGTGAAATAAAGGATTATGAATTTTGCAGCAGTATTGTCAGATCTGCAGATAAGGTTATATGTGCGGACAGCGGTACAAGGCACGCAGTGAATATGAATCTGACTCCTGATGTAATAATAGGGGACATGGATTCATCACCGGCCCGGTTTATTGATTTTTTCAGAAAAAAAGGTGTTGAAATCATACAATACCCCAAGGAAAAGGACAAAACCGACACACACATATGTGTGGAATACGCACTGGACTTCTCGACGGAAATAATATTGCTGGGAGCGACAGGGAACCGGATTGACCATATGATTGCAAATATCTCTCTGTTGATGCTTGGAATCCGGCGGAACATACCCATAAGCATAATAGACAACAAGAATTATATCAGGATGATTGAGGATTCCATTACACTGAAGGGAAATAAAGGTGAGTTTTTCTCCCTTATACCCTATACCGAGAAAGTAGAAGGACTGAGCACCAGGGGAGCCCATTACGAGCTTGAGGATGCAGTTATGGAGCTGGGGAATCCCTATGGTGTCAGCAATTACTTTGAAGAAGAAACCGTAAGTATAACCATTAAGAAAGGCTTTCTGCTGGTCATCAAGTCGGAAGATTAGAAACCTGAGAGAAAAAAACAGCTTGGCGGCCTGAAAAATCCGTGTCAAATAAGACTCTGCATTAATATTATATAATGTAGGGTTTTTATCTTTTTTTGCCATTATTCCGTCAGGGGGATTTAACAATGAGGTATACATATAAGAGATATGCCGGCTGCTTGTGTATCATACTGTCTGTCTTCCTTGTCTCAAGATTCATGCCGCTTTTTCTATGGTATTTGGCAGTGGCGGCAGTTGTTGCAATGATAGGATTTCTGCTGTACAATTGCTTTTTTATATAGTATAGGAGGAATGACATCATGAGTTTATTAAAAAGAAAAAAATTGATTGGCTTCCTTACATTCTGCATAGGGCTGGGAATACTGTTTGCAATCCTGGTTCCTACAATAGGCTGGGTGATGTTTTCGGCAATCTGCCTTATTGGCATCGGAATATTTCTTATAAAATACTGAGAGATGTTATTTCAAAAAAGTCAAAAAGCGCTTAACCGCGCTTTTATTTACGTTATATTGCTCTCTGTACTTTACCCGATCTTAAACATCTGGTGCATACATGCAATCTCTGTGGAGTACCGTTTACAACGGCTTTTACAGTTCTGACGTTAGGCAGCCAGATCCTGCGGCTATGTCTGTTTGAGTGGCTTACCTTGTTTCCGGAAATCATGCCTTTTCCGCAAACCTCGCAATGTCTCGCCATGGAATACACCTCCTTATAAAAACAAATATATTTTAACACAACCCGTTATAAATGGCAACAATATGTTTTCATGTTTTAAGCATTGCGGCAACAGGTAAATTATAGTATCATTTAATATGTCACAATTTGTTAGTATTATTTGTATCATATAAAATACTTATTATAAAGCAAGGCAAGAAAATTTTTCTAAATTCGAAAATTTTACTGCTGATGCGTTATAATATATAATAATAATAAAAAGCGGGAGGAGATTACATGGCTGCCATATACAAAACTCAGTATGGTGAAGTTAATATAACAGATGATGTTTTAGCAACCATTTCAGGACTTGCAGCTACTGAATGCTACGGTTTGGTAGGAATGGCAAGCAAGAATGCCAAAGACGGCCTGGTTGAGCTTCTTAAGAGGGAGAACCTTGCTAAAGGTGTAAAGGTTACAACAGAAGGTGAAGAGATAATAGTGGATTTATATATTGTTGTTGAATTTGGTACAAAGATATCCACTATTGCAGATAATATTATCAGTAAGGTAAAATATACTGTAGAAAATCTGACAGGCTTGAAAGTAAAGAAAGTAAATATAAATGTACAGGGCGTCAGAGTATAACTCTGGAAAGGAGGTACATATCTTGTCAACAAAAAATATTGATGGTATACAGTTAAGGAACATGTTTTTATCCGGCGCAAATAATCTGGAAAACAATAAAGGAATTGTAAACTCTCTAAATGTATTTCCTGTGCCTGACGGTGACACCGGAACAAATATGTCGCTTACAATGCAGCTGGCTGTGAAGGAAATCATAGCTGTAAAGAATATTGAAATTCAAAGCGTGGCCAATGCCGCTGCCAATGGTTCTCTTATGGGAGCAAGAGGCAATTCGGGAGTTATACTTTCACAAATATGGAGAGGCTTTGCCAAGGCATTGAAGAATCAAAAAAGCATGGATACAAATTTATTGGCCAATGCGCTTATGGAAGGCTCCAATACTGCTTACAAAGCAATAATGAAGCCTACTGAAGGGACTATTCTTACAGTCATTCGGGAAACAGCAGAATATGCAATGAAGGTTTATGAAAATTTTGAGGATAATGTACTGTTTTTGGAAGAAATAATAGAGAAGGCAAATAGTGTATTGCGCAGGACTCCTGAAATGCTTCAGGTGCTTAAGAATGCCGGAGTTGTTGATGCAGGCGGTAAAGGCCTTATTTATATAATTGAAGGAATGTATCAGTACCTGAAGACGGGTGAAATGATAGAACTAAGAGCTGCGGCAGATAGTGAAGAGCATGACAGGGCGCTATTTAAAGAAGAGGAAATTGTGTTCGGCTATTGTACCGAATTTTTCATAAAAGGAAGAAAACTCAGGCTGGAAAAGTTCAGAGATGAGGTAGTGACGATGGGAGACTCACTTCTTGTTGTCGGGGATGAGAATCTTTTGAAGGTTCATATACATACCAACAATCCTGGCAAGGTGCTGGAACTGGCGATGGCCCAAGGTGAGCTTTCCAGTATAAAGATAGATAATATGAGGGAACAGCACAATGAACTCCTGTTTAATAAGGAGGAGCACAAAGCTGCGGAAGAATCGGAACAAACTCCAATACCTATGGAGAGGTATGGAACCATAGCTGTTGCAATGGGAGAAGGCATATCTTCCATATTCAAGGACTTGGGGGTAAACGAAATAATAGAAGGCGGGCAAACAATGAATCCAAGTACTGAGGATATATTAAACAGTGTGAATAAAATCAATGCGGAAACGATATATATATTCCCCAATAACAGCAATATCATTCTTGCAGCAAATCAGGCAAAGTCAATGTCTGATAAAAATGTAATAGTTGCGGCAACAAAATCCATTCCTCAGGGGATATCCGCACTTATGGCGCTTAATCATGATAAGGGAATTGAGGAGAACAATAAAAAGATTGAAAAGGCAATTGCAAATGTAAAGTCAGGCCTGGTTACCTATGCAGTGAGAAATTCCAACTATGACGGAATAAATATAGAAGAGGGTAACGTACTTGGCATGGTTGAAGGAAAAATCAGCGGGGTAGGCAATGATATTCTTGAAGTCAGCCATAAGGTTCTCGATGATATGGTGGATGAAGATTCTTCTTTGATTTCCATTTATTACGGAAGCGAAGTGAAAGAAGAGGAAGCCCTGAAGCTGAAGGAAGAAATCGGTGAACTGTACAATGACTGCGAAATAGAACTACACTTCGGCGGACAGCCTCTATATTATTATATACTCTCAGTAGAATAAAATTATTGAGGTGTACAAATGAATTATATTGATGATTCCATAATCAATTTAAAGGGAATAGGACCGGCAAAGGCCAAGCTTTTTAGTAAGCTTGGCCTGTACACTATTGGGGATTTGTTGGAGTACTTTCCAAGGGGTTATAAAGATAAAAGCGAGATAACAAAAATCAGGGATATAAGGCCCGACGAAAGCTATACCGTAAGGGTGCGTGCCGCAGGAAAGGCCCAGGAGGGCAGAACCAGGAGCAGGCTTATTATTACAAAGCTGACGGTATTTGATGATACAGGCAGGTTGAATGCAGTGTGGTTCAACAACAGATTTATTAAAAATGCTTTCAGGGAAGGGGACGAAATACTGATGCACGGTAAGGTAAAGCGCATTGGTAAGGACCTTGTCATGGAGGTCCCCGAATATGAAAGGCTGTCCGACAGAGAAAGCATAAACCTGATGAGAATTACGCCGTATTATTCCCTTACCGAAGGCCTGTTACAAAAGGATATACGAAAGGCGGTATACGCAGCATTAAAATATGCCGATGAAAAGCAGGCGGATTTGTTTCCGGAGGAATTGCGAAGAAAATATGGGCTTGCCGAGATAAATTTCTGCATCAGCAATATTCATTTTCCGGAATCTATGGATAAGCTGGAGCTGGCAAGGAAAAGGCTGATATTTGAAGAGTTTTTTATGCTGCAGTCCGGCTTGATTCATATAAAAAAGCTGAACAATGCCGGTCAAAAGGGTATCAGGTTTAAAAAGACAAGTGAAATAAAAGAGTTTATTGAAGGTTTACCTTTCAAGCTTACTTCAGCACAAGCAAGAGTTTTTGAGGAAGTCAGCAAAGACATGGAAGGCGCGGGCATTATGAACAGGCTTGTACAGGGGGATGTAGGCTCAGGCAAGACTGTTATTGCCGCTCTTGCACTGTTCAAATGTGTAAGAAGCGGATATCAGGGCACAATGATAGTACCCACGGAAATACTTGCGGAACAGCATATGGAGACTTTAACAAATCTGCTCAAAAATACCGGTATTGTAATTGCACTGCTGAAGGGCGGAATGACGGGGAAGGAAAAACAAAAAGTGCTGGAGGGAATAAAAGAAGGAAAAATAGACGTGGTTGTGGGAACTCATGCACTTATTCAAGACAATGTAAGCTTTGATAAGCTGGGACTTGTTATTACCGATGAGCAGCACAGGTTCGGTGTAAGACAGAGAGCTTTGCTTTCGGCAAAAGGAGAAAATCCGGATATGCTGGTGATGACTGCAACTCCCATACCAAGAACCCTTTCGCTTATAGTATACGGGGACCTGGATGTGTCAATAATAGATGAAATGCCTCCCGGCAGAAAAAAAGTAGAGACATATTTCATAGATTCCACCAAAAAGGAAAGGCTTATGAATTTTGTCAAAAAGGGCCTTGATGAGGGGCGGCAAGCATATTTTGTATGCCCGCTTGTTGAGGAGTCTGACAAGCTGGAGCTTAAATCAGCGATAGAGTACAGTGAAGAACTAAAAAACAGATACTTCCGGAACTATAATGTAGGCTTGCTTCACGGCAGAATGAAAGCCGACCAGAAGAATGAAGTAATGTACAGGTTCAGGGAAAAAGAAATTCATATACTTGTATCAACAACTGTAATTGAAGTAGGGGTAAATATCCCCAACGCCGCCTATATGGTAATAGAAGACGCTGACAGATACGGAATGGCCCAGTTGCACCAATTGAGGGGGAGGGTAGGAAGAGGCGAACACCAATCCTATTGCATATTAATATCTGATACCGGGAATGAGATAGCGCGGGAAAGGCTTAAATATATGACAAAAACGGAAAATGGCTTTGAGATAGCCGAGAAGGACATGGAATTCCGAGGAAGCGGAGAGGTGCTTGGGCAAAGACAGCACGGACTGCCCGGCTTCAAGCTTGCTGATGTGTTTCGTGATGCGAAGCTTCTTAAGATGTCAAAGGAAGCAGTAGAATACGTGTATGAAAACAATAAGCTATTAAATGAGGATTATAAGAAGATGAAAGCAATACTGGATCAAAGGTTCCAGAAGATGCTGGATGAAATAACGCTTAATTAGGCCTCGAATTATTTCCTAAGTTAACATAATTTACAGTGTTTAAAAAATTGTAAACGGAGTAAATTAATAATACATAAACCGCATCAAGGATTTACGCTGCATCAGGATTACATCCAACAGGATATTGCGGTTTATACACGTAATACAAACAGGAGGTGCTACATATGCCAAGAAATAACACATCAAACAGGACTTTGATACCGGAAGCAAAGGCTGCTTTGAAAACTTTCAGGGATCAGATAGCTACTGAATTAGGAACGGATCTTACAGGCTATAACGGTGATAAGACGTCCTGGGAGTGCGGAAAAGTAGGCGGAGAAATGGTAAGAAGGATGATTGAACAGGCAGAAAGAAGCATGTCAGGAAGAAGATAATTATAAAAAAGGCGCTGGTTATTACGGTCAGCGCCATTTTTTTATATGAAAAAATACTGATGACAACACTCTAATTAAATGTTAAAGCATTGACATCAGTATCGGGAGAGGAGAAATTGAAGGAAGAGCTCTATGGGGAAATTTAGTTACAAATAACTAACGTCCCTGATATATATGTTGTTCAAATAAGTTTTTTTTATTCAATTAAAATTATTTTACATACCTTCCTTTTAATGCATTTCATAAAAAGCCTCAATTTTTATTAAACTGATAATGGCAGATTTCTTATATCGCAGGACTTGTCGATTTTATGATATTTTATGATATAATTCTAATAAATTTTTGTATAAAAATAGTATTTATGTTAAAATGTAATTGAAATGGGCAAAATCAATCGGCGTTACTGACAATAATAGACTTGGAGGTAATCTTTTGCGGGTTATTGCAGGAGAGTATAAGGGAAGACGACTTGATCCCATTGAAGGCAGGGATATCCGCCCTACCTCTGACAAAGTTAAGGAATCTCTTTTTAATATACTTGGGGATGCTGTAATTGACAGTGTATTTCTGGATTTGTTCAGCGGTACCGGAGGAATAGGCATTGAAGCATTGAGCCGCGGGGCAAAGCATGTGGTATTTATTGATTCCAGCGTCAAGAGTATCAAGGTACTGAGGGGAAACCTGAACCGGCTGAATATAAAGGATTGTGCTGAGGTCTATAATGCGGACTATAAAACGGCAGTCAACAAATTGCATGAACACGGGAAGAGTTTTGATATAATATTTATTGATCCTCCTTACAGAATAGGAATGGCTGAGTCAGCTTTGAAGGAGATTGATAATAAAAATATTCTTAAACAATCCGGTTTGATTGTAGTTGAGCATGATTCAAAGGAGGATATGCCGCAAAAAGTTGGGAAGCTATTCTTATACCGTTTTAAGAAATATGGAAATACAATACTATCGTTTTATTCTATTGACGAACAGTCGCAGCAAAAGGAGGAGTAATTTTGAAAATAGCAGTGTATCCCGGAAGCTTTGATCCTGCTACTAACGGACATATTGATATTATTAAAAGATCCGGAGCACTTTTTGACAGGGTTATTGTAGCAGTATTGAGCAATCCGAGTAAGAATCCGATTTTTTCTGTTGAGGAACGAGTGGACATACTAAAAAGGACATGCGGAGATATAAAGAATGTTGAAATTGACAGTTTCTCGGGGCTTTTGATTGATTATTGCAAGAGTAAAAACGCAAATGTAATAGTTAAAGGGTTAAGGGCAGTTTCAGACTTTGAATATGAGCTGCAAATGGCTCATATGAATAAGAAGCTCAATCAGGAAATAGAAACGGTGTTCATAATGACTAGCAGCCGATACTCATATCTGAGTTCCAGCCTGGTAAAGGAAGTAGCACAATTTGGCGGCTGCATAAGAGGGCTGGTACCGGAAATTATTGAGAAGGAGATTTATGAAAGGCTTAAATAGCGGTTCAGGCACGGACTATCATACGTGTGAAATAAATATTCACAAATGAATTATTACAGGGAGGTTGGTATTATGGAGGTTATGCTGCTGCTCGACGCCCTTGAAGATATACTGGATAAGGCGCCGAATCTGCCCTTATCAAGTAAGTCCATGATTAATAAGGAAGAATTGCAGGAAATAATAAAGGAAATAAGAATAAAGCTGCCCGATGAGATAAAACAGGCTCAATGGATTAAGGAAGAAAGGCAGAAAATACTTATAGAAGCAAAAAAAGAAGCTGAAAATCTGAGAAAAGAATGCGAAGATAAACTGAACAAGGTTAAGGAAGAACGTCAGAGGGTTCTTGCCGAAGCTGAAAAAGAAGCTGAAATACTTAAGAAGGAAGCTGACAAAAAGGTTCAGGAGCTTATTGATGAAAGTGATATAATAAAAAAGGCAAATGAACAGGCAAAAGAACTTATTATTGCTGCTCAGATAGATGCTAAAAAGATAAGGCTGGGTTCCAAAGCATACGCGGACGAGCTGCTGGCGGAACTTGAAAAACACACGGAAAAAATAATAGAAACAATAAGGAACAACAGGGATGAGCTTAAGAATTACAAGAGCTGATAAGTGGTACAAGGGGGACGTCAGACTGTGTGGCAACATTTGTGAAATAGCCTGTAACAGTCAGTCCTTGGAACTGTCACACTGATTAATATAATGATTTAAGAAACTGGCACCCTATATTAGTGCCAGTTTCTTTCTTT
>JAGOLK010000068.1 GCA_017994115.1 Clostridia bacterium
AGCTGCACATAAATGTGCAGCTCCTTCCGTCTATAGCTCTTTCCCTTTATTGTATGCCTTGATATTAATATCTACAAGCTTGGGATTGATTGTCTCCCTTATGATTTCTTCCCAGTCAATTTCATCCATTTTCAGAGCTTTTACCAAAGCACCTAAAAGCACTATATTCTGAGTCTTGATATTTCCCAGTTCCTCCGCTATTTTCCCCGCGTCAATAACAACTGTTTTAAATGAACCCTGCAACGCTTCTATAAGGCCTTGAGGATATTCTTCCTTTCCGCATGCAATAGGCATTGAAGGTATCTCGTAGTTATTAACTACAACTACTCCATCAGGCTTAAGGTATTCTGCCCATCTTACAGCTTCCATCTTCTCAAAGGAAACGAGTATGTCGGCTTGGCCTTTGCCAATTATGGGAGAGTAAACCTTTGTGCCGTATCTTACCTGTGTAGATACGCTTCCGCCTCTCTGAGCCATGCCGTGAACTTCGGACATCTTCACGTCATAACCTGCTTTAATAAGCCCTGCAGTCAATATCCTGCTTACCAGTATTGTTCCCTGTCCGCCGACGCCAACCAATAATATGTTCTTAACATCACTCATATTATTCACCAACCTTTACTATTGCATCGAATTTGCAAACCTGCATGCAAACCTCGCAGCCAACACACATTGACTGATCAATATATGAAGTGCCGTCTTTGAAGAATACGGCAGGACACCCTACCTTCAGGCACATTTTGCACTTCTTGCATTTATCCCTATCGACTTTACATTTTGTCTTGAAAGGCGGTAAACCTTTAATGAGTACACAAGGCCTCTTTGTTACTATAGCATAAGGCTCCTTGCTGTTTTCAGCTTCTTTGACCACCTCATCCATAGCTTTCAAATCACATGGGTCCACAACCTTTACAGTTTTATAGCCCACTGCCTTCAGAACATCAACAGGATCTATCTCAACTGCGTCCTCACCCATCAGGGTCTTTCCCGTTCCGGGATTGTGCTGATGTCCGGTCATCCCCGTTATTCTGTTGTCTAGTACTACAGGAACCATCCTGCCTTTATTATAAACTATATCTATAGCACCGGTAATTCCTGAATGGAAGAAGGTTGAATCCCCAACAACTCCAAATACCTTCTTGTCACTGCCTGTTACTTCAAATGCCTTTGCCATTCCCATTCCGGCACTGTAGCCTGCTCCCATGCATATACATGTATCTACCGCATTGAGAGGATCCATACCACCCAGGGTATAGCAGCCAATATCACTTGTTATTACAGTATTCTTCTTTTTTGACATTGTATAGAAGAAGCCTCTGTGGGGGCATCCGGGGCAAAGAACGGGAGGCCTACCAACAACCTTTGCATCCAGTTTCTTTGTCTCAGATTTCTTATCTAACAAAGCTTCTGCAACAACATCAGGATTTAATTCATATAGATTCGGAATACGCTCTTTACCTATACAATTTATACCTGCTGCCTTTATCTGTTCTTCCATGAAGGGTTCCAGTTCCTCAATCACATACAAGGTTTCAAACCTGGAAGCAAATTCTTTTATCATGTCCATTGGAAGCGGATAGGTGAAGCCCAATTTCAAATATGACGCATTATCTCCAAATACTTCCTTTGCATATTGATACGCAATACCTGCTGTAATGATACCTACCTTTGTATCTTTATTATATTCAGCCTTGTTAAGCGGAGACTTGTTTGAATATTCTTCAAGAGCCTTCATTCTTTTTTCTACTCTGGCATGTGCAATCCTTGCATTTGCAGGAGTCGCTGCAAACTTGGCCATGTTTCTTTCATATTTTCTTGGCTCAACTTCTGTTCTTTCACCCAGTTCTACCATACTCTTACTATGGCATATCCTGGTTGTTATCCTGTAAAGCAAAGGAGTATCAAACTCTTCGCTGACTTTGAATGCTTCTGCCATAAAGTCCTTTGCTTCCTGGCTGTCGCTGGGCTCAATCATCGGCATCTTGGCAAATTTTGCATAATACCTGTTATCCTGCTCATTCTGTGAACTGTGCATGCTTGGATCATCCGCTGTAATAAGTACATATCCTGCATTTACTCCCAGATACGAGTAAGTGAATATCGGGTCTGCCGATACGTTGACACCAACGTGCTTCATTGCTGATAAGCTTCGTACCCCTGCAATGGATGCACCAATTGCAACTTCCGTTGCAACCTTCTCATTCGGTGCCCATTCGCAATAAATGTCATCTTTGAATTCTACAATGTTTTCTAATATTTCCGTACTTGGCGTGCCCGGATATGCCGCAGCCACTTTGACTCCGGCTTCGTATGCGCCTCTTGCAATTGCTTCGTTGCCTGACATCAGTTGCTTCACAAATTTTACCCCCTTAGATAATATAATTTAATTTAATTGTTGGCTATTACACTTCCAAGAGCTATTGATAAAAGCTTTGACTCCGAGGAGTCAGCTCTTGATACAAGTACTATAGGTACTTTAGCGCCCATTATAACTCCTGCGGATTTTGCTCCTGCAAAATACGTCATTGCCTTCCCCATTGCATTTCCTACTTCATAATAAGGAACCAGCAATATATCGGCTTTGCCGCCGCCTTCACCCTTGAATCCTTTATGGGCACATGCCTCACTGCTTATTGCAAGGTCTAAAGCAACAGGCCCCTGCACTACAACTCCTTGTTCTTCCCACTTGTCTTTCATATCCTCAATTGCTTTTGCATCAACAGTTGCCGGTATTTTGGGATTAACTGTCTCCGCACCTGCAATACATGAAACATAAATTTTTCCCATTTTCATCGCCTTACACACTTTAACTGCATTTTCCAGTATCTGAACCTTCTGAGAAAGATCGGGTGCCACATTCATTCCTCCGTCAGTTAAATACAAAAGCTTATTATATGAAGGAACCTCATATACCATAACATGGCTGATAAGATTATCCGTCCTCAGTCCTTCCTCCTTGTCAAGAACGGCTCTCATTATATCGGCAGTCTGAAGAATTCCCTTCATCAGGAAGTCACCTTTGCCTTCTCTCACGAGCTTTACAGACTTCCTTGCAGCTTGTATCAAATCCGGTTCATCCATTATCTCAAATTCGCCGCTTGGTATTCCCAATTCATACATAATGCTGACTATTTTCGCTTTATCACCTACCAAAACCGGCTCTGCAATACCTATTTCTTTTGCCTGGCTTACCGCCTTGATCACGTCTTCATCCTGAGCTGCGGCTACAACAATTTTCATCATTTTCTGGCTTTTTGCCGTTTCCAGTAATTCCTTAAAATTCTTAATCATTATTTCACCTCAAAATATTTTGTACATCTTAAAATTTTTGTAGAACCCATATTTATTCTACAATATAATTTATCTTCATTCAACCTATAACTAATATTTTTAAATATTTTTTCAAAAAAAGATCATACATAATAATTGAAGAATGCAAAAAGGGATACCGCCAACTAATTATTAGTTTTGCGATATCCCAATTTCAAGCTGATACTGACTAATACCCCAGTTCTTTTCCTATAATAATTACCTCAAATTCGGTCTTGTACGGCCTTCTTTCAATAATTGTGGTAACGCTGCACATTCTCTGCGGGCTGTTGCAGTCGTTGCATTTTTCGGTATGCGCACATGGTGTATCAAGCTTTAGCCTTCTTGCATTTTTATATGTATTCTCTTTAATCCTTTTTAAAGCTGCATCCAGGTCTTTTGTTATCTTATTGACTCCACACAAAACAAATACCTTTTTGGGTCCAAAAATCATTGAAGCCACTCTATTGCCCAAGCCGTCAATATTAACCAGTTTTCCGTCTTCGGTCAGGGCATTTGTTCCCGATAGATATACATCGGCTTTTTGTGCTTTTTCCCTTGCATAATCCATTCCTTCAGGAGTGCCCTCCAGCCAATGGAAATATACCTTGTTGCCCCTTTCAATAAGCTTTTGAGGTATACCCAGGGAGTATACCGTCATAGATCCTCCGATTCCTACTGTTTCTCCATCCCCGATTTTACCCATCAAATAGGATACTGCCGTATCGGAGTCATCAAAGTATGCTGCCTTCATATTGTGTTTTTCCAAAGCTTCTATTGTTTTTTTCACAGATTCATTCATGCTATCACCCCTAGGATATATTATATTTCAAGCAATTCTCTGAATTCAAGCACTACAGGTCGTAATAAAGGTCAAATTCTGCCGGATGAGGAATTATGCTTATCTTCTTATGCTCCTTCTCTATCTTGTTCTTTATCCATGTTTCTATAAGGCTCTTTGTGAATACCCCGCCTTTCAGCAGGAATTCATGATCTTTCCTCAGAGCTTCCATAGCCTCCTCAAGGTTCTTCGGCAGGCCTTTTATCTTCTTCCTCTCCTCCTCGTCAAGCTCATAAATATTTACATCGTACGGCCCGAAGCCCTCCTTGACAGGATCAATTTTGTTTATTATGCCATCCAGGCCGGCCATCAGCAGTGCTGAATAAGCAAGGTAAGGGTTGCAGGTGGCGTCGGAAGATCTGAACTCAAACCTCTTGCTGTCAGGTGTATTGCCATAGCCCGGTATTCTTATGACAGCGCTTCTGTTTGCAGTTGCAAAGCATATGCTTACCGGTGCCTCATAACCGGGAACCAACCTCTTATATGAGTTTGTGCTCGGGCTCGTAAAGCCTAACAATGCGGGAGAATGCTTCAAAAGCCCTCCGATAAAATACAGTGCTGTCTGGCTGAGGCCGGAATATCCGTCCTTGTCATAGAATAAAGGCTTGCCATCCTTATACAGCCACATATGCACATGCATTCCACTTCCTGCCTCGCCAAAAATAGGCTTAGGCATGAAGGTGGCGCTCTTGCCGTTTTGTATTGCTATGTTTTTCACCACATATTTGAGCAAATATGTCTTATCCGCCATATCCTTCAGCTTCCCCGGCTCTACTTCCAGTTCTACCTGCGCCGGCCCTCCCACCTCATGATGATGATATTTTATGGGCATTCCAAACTCTTCAAGCATAACTGTCATTTTGCTTCTCAAGTCATTTGTCAGATCATAGGGAAGCGCCAGATGATATCCGCCCTTATGCCTTACTTTGTAGCCAAGGTTTTTTTCATACTGGTCATTTGTGTTCCATTCAGCCTGCGCCGAATCTATTGCCACCTCCTGGTGCTCCGGTCTGCTTTCGTAAGCTATCTGGTCGAATAAATAAAATTCAAACTCCGGTCCGATTATATTCTCATCCGCTATACCGGTAGAGGCCATGAACTTCTCAGCTTTTTCCGCGATATATCTGGGATCCCCCTCATATCGCCTTATCCCGCCCTCAAGTGCATAGATATCTCCTATCATGCTGAGAGTCGGAATCTCACAAAACGGGTCAACAAAAGCCGTATTCAAGTCCGGTATAAAAACCATGTCACTTTTTTCTACAGTCTTGAAACCATAGTTGGAACCGTCAAATCCTATACCCTCCTCAAGTACTTTCTCATTCAACCTGGTCACCGGAATAGAGAGGTGATGCCATCTCCCTGCCAAATCAGTAATTTTGAAGTCTACTATTTTAATGCCCTTCGAATTACAAAATTCCTTGACCTCGGTGAGATTTTTAAACAATACAATAACCCCCTTGTAATATTGTGCTAATTTTAGTATATTTAAACATCCGGAATAAGTCAAACATATAAAAAAATGCGGCATAAGCCGCAGTTTTCTATTTACTTTCTTCTATTAAAGGCTTTAGCACCTCATCCATCTTGTCCCTGTTTACCACATAGAAGGACAGTTTGTTTATGGTATCTGCCCTGCCGGGTATTGTCTGCATGCTGATATTCTCCTTTTTTATCTTCTTTGCTTTGGTAATATAGTACATCATCTGTTCTGGCGACATATTTGTCTTTACATATTCTTTGACAGGCTCCTGAAGCTTGAGAAAGTTAGCAGCAATACTGCCTCTCATTACTTTCTCAATACCTAATTTGACTATCTCCTGCTGCATCTTCACCCTGCCCAGGTCTCCCTCCTTATAGCCGCCGCCCTTGTTGTTCTTACGGTATCTCAAGAGCTTTAATATATCCTCGCCCTTGCTCACTACCTCTCCTTTTTTAAAATGTATATGCAAATCATCAACCGGATCATCATAGTTCATATCCATAGGTACGGTTACCTTAATGCCGCCCATGGCATCAACCAGTTCTTTGACAGCCTCATAATCCACCTCTACAAAATAATGCACATCCAGTCCCGTAAGAGATACGACGCTTTCGACCACATTATCCGCCCCTCCCCTTCCGTAGGAAGAGTTAATCTTGTTATTTGCAGAGGTCTTATGTCCTTTTCTTTCAATATATGTGTCCCTGGGTATTGAAAGCACATCCAGCGCTCCATCCTCTGGGTCGAAGCTTGCCAGCATTATTGTATCCGCAAGGCCGTTTGCCACACCCATAACTACAACATTTACCCTTTTTTCCGGTACCGGATAGCCTTCTGCACCCTCCTCCACGCTTATCTTGCTTAAAAAGTTATATGTAAAGCCATATATGGCTGCTGCAATCAGAAGTACCGCAACCACAACAGCTGTTATTATCTTCCCTTTGGCACTCAATTTTTTTCCTCCAAACCGTATTTGATATTGATTCATGGCACAAGTAAATAATAATGCAGACACAACTTATAGTTTAATTCTTCTTATATAATATGTAAAGTGTATATACAGCCAAAAAGTATACCATAAAAACAATTAAGTGCTTTTATGGTATACTTTCCTGCCGTTTTGTACTTCTACATGATAATATCCCGATACATTCAGGTCATTTTTGACAGCAAGCGCCATGATATTTTCTATTTCATCAGCTTCCAGTTTAGCTGAAATTCCGCAGCTTGCGGTTATTTCCCGGGGAACCGGCATGATGCTTATGTTAAAACCCCAGTCCCTTACTGCCTTTTCAAACTTCAAAGCATAGTGGGTAGAATCAAAAACGGCAACGTAGTATTCATTCATTGCATTCACTCCTCATTATGTGCTTAACAGTTACAAGGGTTCACCAAAAAGCTCATATAAGCTTCCCCGAAGTTAATGAACTCATTGCTTTCCATCATTGACAATATTTCATCTATGCAGGCATATTTCACTTCACTGACTTCTTCCTTCTGCATTCTGACATCTTTCAGATTGATATCCCGGCAGACAATCCATAAATCCGAAAAAACACTTTTATACCTGACCCTGTATAATCTCTTCAGGGCGTCCGGTTCAAAGCTCAGCCGCAGCTCTTCCTTTACTTCTCTCAATGCGGCATCCAGACTGCTTTCGCCGCTGATTGCCGAACCTCCGGCTACGCCCCAGACTCCGGGCCAAGCGCCGACCTGTGAGGACCTTTTTTGTATAAGGTACTCACCTTTGCTGTTTCTTATCCAAATATGAACTATTAAATGATACTCTCCCTCTTTTAAAGGCCGGCCCTTTTCGACAGTTCTTCCGGTCAGGCGGCCGTCCTTATCTAAAATATCCCATAACTCAACATTCTTATCCATATAACTGCCTCATCCCAATATGGTTTTTATCGAAGCCCTCAATTCTGCTATGGGTATCTGCCCCGGAGCAGAAGTCTTCTCAACGGCTCCAAAAGTCATATCTGACCCGAACATACCTCCCGCTATTCTGCTTATAATGCCAAGAGTACCCATTGATACTGTTATGAGAGGGGTGTCAGGCATCTCGATACGGGCTTTTAATGAAGCCGAAAGCAGCTTTAATACATCTTCCTCATTCTGAGGCATTGCCGCAATTTTTGCTATATCCGCTCCCAAGGCAACTTCTTCTCTTATCTTATCCAATAAAAACTCAACAGAAGGTGTTTCATCAAAATTATGGTAAGATATAATAAGCGGTATATCATGGTCATATGCCGCTTTTTTTATTTCTTCAATTGCATTTTTGCAGCTTGCAAGTTCTATATCTGCGGCATCAACTTCTCCTGTGCATAATACCTGCCTGATGATTTCATACCGTATATGTTCTTCGACCTCTCCAAACCCGCCTTCAAATCTGCCCCTGAATGTAAAAATAAGAGGTATTTCCCCAATTAT
>JAGOLK010000069.1 GCA_017994115.1 Clostridia bacterium
GAAATAGATATGCAAAAGATGAATATAAGCATGCTGGCTTTTGCGGGGCATAAAAGCCTTATGGGACCCCAGGGGACAGGCGGATTGTGTATAAAAAGAGGCTTGGAGCTGACCCCTTTGCAGGAAGGAGGAACCGGAAGCAAATCCGAATCATTATATCAGCCTGATATTATGCCTGACCGCTTTGAAAGCGGAACTCACAACACACCGGGTATTGCAGGCTTGTGTGCAGGCTTAAGCTTCATAAAGAGCAAGGGGATTGAAAAAATAAGAGCCCATGAACAGGAGCTTGTAAAATGCTTTTTGGATGGACTGGCGGATATAAAGAACGTTAAAGTCTACGGCATCAAAGAGATAAGTAAGCAAGCCCCTGTAGTGTCAATTAATATAGGAGACACTGGTTCTTCAGAAATAAGTTATATTCTTGACCGGACATTCGATATAGCAACAAGATCGGGACTTCACTGCGCACCCATGGCCCATAAAACAATAGGGACCCTGGAACAGGGTACAGTAAGGTTCAGCTTCGGTTTTTTCAATACAAAAGAACAAGTAGGCGCGGCACTGAATGCTGTTGAAAACATTGGAACCTTGTTATAGGAGAGTAGGGGATGAATATCATGTATGATTTTATTAGAGAATACAATGTTGAAATTCTGGTTTCTGTTACAATATTGCTGTTTATTATGATTGTTTGGAATCTTATACTGTCTGTCAAACTTGCCGGGATGAGTGAAAAATACAAGAAATTCATGAGGGGCTCTTCGGGTAAGAACTTTGAAGGAATGCTGCTGGGGCATATAGAAAATATGGAAGCAGCAATAGAAAGAGTAAACATTATAAGCGAAGATCTGATACATGTAAAGAACCAGATGGACAAGTGCATACAGAAATGCAACATAATAAGATACAACGCCTTTAGTGATACGGGAAGCGACCAGAGTTTTTCCATAGCTATGCTTGATAATTTTAATGACGGTATCATAATTACAGGCATCTATGGAAGAAATGAGTTTGTAGGTTATGCCAAGCCTGTAAGCAAAGGAACATCAAGATACCCTCTTTCTGTTGAAGAAGAACTGGTATTGAACAGGAGTCTGAAAGGCACACAAATATAGAATAAAAAATATACCTTCATAGGATACTAATTGTATTGCACAATAAGTTGCTATGGAGGTGTTTTTATGATAATCGCAATACAGCACGGCTTGGAAGATATAAAAAGCGAGCTTGAAAGCAGAGGGAACGAAGTATTCTATATAGGAGAAAACAGAATGGCTGATGCGGTTCTCTACAAGGAGGCGGATACGCGTCCTTACTATGCAGTTAATAATGTCCCCTCGGCCGCGGCTTTATCAAACGGTAATATATCATACGGGGCTTTGTTGGTGAATGTGACGAACAAATCTATGGAGGATATAATCAGAATATTGGAGACACGAGTATACAGCCCTCTTCTTTAATATCATTTCATATTAATAAGTGATGCAAGTTTTACAGTATATCATAAAAAATTTCCAATTTTATGATATAATATATATTAATTGTCGGAAAAAATATGAAAGGGTAGCATGTAATGTATCAGGGTGTATATGATAGGATACTGTTAATTGCAATGACTTGTTTTTCTTTCTTCATTGCATTATATACCATAAGCATGAACAAAACAGCTTCGCTTTTCAAGCTGCTGGGCTGGGTGTTTTTCATGCCCTTTGGATTGTGCTGCTCAATCTTTATTTTTTCTCCGGATACCCCGGCAAATCTCATATTATCATTCTCAGAGTTTTGTTTGTCCGCAGGCATTCTCCTTTTAATACTCTACCCCTACAACGTAAAAAATCAAAAATCAACAATTGTTGTTATTGCTGCTCTTACCATGATACTGTCCATATATGCAATAAAGGCGGAACATTTCATATACTATACATTCTCGGCTGCCCTCCGAAACATTCTTACGGCAGCATGCATTATTGCGGCTATTGTGTTCAATATAAAAAGGAATGCAGATCGGAAGCTGACTAAGCCATTGGCTATTTGGCTTACAGGTATGCTGCTCGGATTTGTTGAAAATCAAGTTTACATAAATGAAGCAATATTTGCAGTCAAGTTAAGTGCATATACCTATTTTTTATTCTATTTCTTTAGGACAACCCATGATTTGCTTATGAAAAAGGTCAATGAATCTGAAGAATTGATAGAAGACATGAAAAAATCTCTTAATAAAGAGGTAAAGAAAAGAGTATTTGAAATTGAAAGAACCAATGAAAGGCTTTTGGAAATATCCAAGACAGATATGCTCACAAAGACATTTAATAAGATTACAATACTTAATATTATTGAAAAACTTATAACAAGCAAGAAAATGGAAGCCTTTTCAATATTAATGTTTGATATAGATAACTTCAAAACAATAAATGATTCCTTGGGACACGTTACCGGAGACATGTGCCTGAAGACTCTGTCAGCTATCGCTTCAGGGAATATCAGGGAAGTAGACTACATAGGAAGATATGGAGGGGATGAGTTTATTATTGTACTTCCAACCTTGTCGGTAAATGAAGCGAGATTTGTGGCAGAGCGCTTCAGGAAGAAGGTAAACGAAACAAGCAATCCCAGATTCACCGTATCAATAGGCATTGCGACTTACCCTCATGACGGACAGACCGTACATGAACTGATACAGGCTGCAGACAGAGGATTGTACAAAGCTAAGAACATGGGAAAAAATACTGTTTGCCGTGCGTAGCTTTTCTAATTCTTATTTTCCATATAATCAAAAAACTTATCTTCACTTGCTGTTGAAGCAATCTGCCGGTTTATCAGCGAATTATCGGATAACGCTCTTCTGTTCATTTTCCACATATTGTATTTAATGCCGTTTGCTATAAGGCTTGCCATGTTCATAACTACACTGAGCCTTGTATTCTGAAGAATCATTATCTCCATAAAACCGCCTACATTTACTATCCCCGTGATATTTATATGACCGATAGCCGGAAGATTCTTATTAACACCCGAGCCCGGAGACAAGGGGCCTTCCTTTATATTTATATAGCCTATCCGTTCATACCTGCCGAGACATGCGTCAATGGCAATGATAAAGGGATTTTCAAATTTCCTGAAAAGCTCCATATACTCACAAAGATTCTTTGCATGGACAGGCTCATCCAGAGTACCATAAACATGTACATTTTTATACCTCATATCCTTCACTTTATATCCTATCAACGGGCCCAGGCAGTCGCCGGTAGCTCTGTCTGTTCCTATACACACAATTACGATGTCGGTATGGCTTTTATCATAGAAAATACTCATGCATTCCTCTAAGTAATTGCAGAAATAAGAAAAGGAATAAGGTTTATTAATATCAACTGTTCTCTCATATTTTATCTTCAACATTCCGAACTCCTTTATCTGAAATATCTACATAGAGTATTACCAAAACACATTGAGTAAATTCAAAGGTTTTAAAATTAACGGGATGTAGCACAAAGTGTTTTATTGTATAATTATATTATTCAATATCAAATACAATAACCACATGTTTTCAAACAACTGCATCCAAGGCCTTTGTGCCCATATGATCAATCAAATAAATCATGAGTTCTTTATGAATACTTTTTTGGAAATTATTCGTATATATTATGAGAGGTGCTTGATTTGCAAAAAGTAAGATCGAAAAAAACAACCGCATTGCTTCTTCTGCTGATCATAGTATCGGTACTTGCCATTCTTCTTTACATAAACAACAAAACAACCCAAAAGTCTTCTTTTATTGCAGGCGGAAAAAATAAACTTGCGGTTACCGGAGACGTGTCGGCTGTATCGCAAAGCAGCAGCGCCATATACTATGTTAATGATCTTCTGATTGAGGCACAAGCAGAAAATATCAGAGCGAAGAATATAAAAGGAGATATGGCATGGAGCTGCAAGCTGCCCGGGAAGGCAGTCAAGATGGCTGATGCAGGACAAAATATCATAATTATTGATTCAATCAATAACATCCATTATTATACACTTCAGGGGAAACTCCTTTGGACATACAAGTCGGATTATGAGATTGTAGATATTTTTACAGAGGATAACGGAAGCTTCCTGGCAGAATACAAGGGAATGACAGGAAGCCATGCTGAAGCATTCAAGCAGGACGGAAGTAAAATTGGGAGTATATCTGTGGACAATGCCCATATATTATCATTTGCAGGAGGCAGCGGGGTATTTTCGATTTCAATTGTGGACACTTCATCAGAAATGATTAAGACAAAAATAATAACATACAGCTTTAAAGGGGATATACTGTGGGCTAAAAATTTTGACAATGTCATTATCTCAAAGCTTAGCTACAGTAAAGATAACAGGTTGCTTGCCTTAGGAGAAAATACGGTTTACATTTATAAAAACGACGGCAGTCTTCATCAGGAAGTCAAAATTGAAGGTGAAATCAGCAGTGCAGCAATGAACAGTCATATTGTCGCATTGGCATTGCAAATTAAAGGCAAGCAATACCTGGTATGCTATGATGCCAATATGCGGGAGCAAAGCCGTACGGAGATAAAGTCTGCGCCATTGGGAATATTTCCGCTGAAAAACAACCTTATAGTATACTATTCTGATGAATTGATGATACTCACCCTTAAAGGAGAGCTTAATGCAAGGTATGAGCCCAATGTGGATATAAGCACCGCATATATGACTACGGATAATAAGGTGTATATAGCTTCAAACAGAAGGCTTCTTCAGTTGGAGTATATAAAATAGCACAAAGGAGGCCATAAAAACCTATGAATTGGATTGACTACTTGATAATTGCAATTCTTGCCGTTGGTGTCATTATCGGCTTCAGGAAAGGGTTTCTGAAGTCGGTATTCAGCATAATATGCCTGTTGGCATCAATTATGGTTGCAAAAACTTACTATAAAGCCTTGACTTTGTTTTTGGTGGAGAATACTGCATTGGAAGAGAAAATAACAGGTTTTCTTTCAGAAAAAGCTTTTGTAAAGAACATATTAATGTCTCCTTCGGGGGAAAGTGCTGTTTTTTCCATCAGTAACAGCTTTACCAGCGATTTGAATGCATTTATAACAGTACTTATAATAAATGCAATATCCGTGCTGATTATATTTATTGCCGTGAGATTTATTCTTGGAATTGCCGAAAGCATTCTTATAGATGCAGTTGAATTACCCGGCCTGAGAGAAGTTAACAGTATAGGAGGGGCAATAGTCGGCCTTGCAAAAAATATAATAATAATAATGCTGATATTTACAATAATAACGCCTATTTCTGCTATAAAGGCTCTTTCGGGGATCTCAGACGGAATAGAGGCATCTACCCTTGCGGAGTACTTTTATGCTTATAACTTCATACTTGGATGGATTTGGACTGCAGCCATTGACCTTTTGAATAAATAGTCAAGTCTTAAGGAGTTGTTGAATTCATGAACAAGAAAAATGCACTGATAGGGATAGCCCTGATATTCCTGGGCATATCCATGTACCTGAAAAACTATAATATTGGAACAGGAAGCTTGCTGACTCTTTTCCTTGGGCTGGGACTGCTTTATGCATATCATATTAAGAGGGAACAGCCCTTTATTATTTTCGGAGGAATCTTTGCAGCTATAGGCCTGGCGGCGGTATTAAGGGATATCAGGCTGTTTCGTATTGATATGGCTTTTGAAACGATGCTTATAGCGCTGGGAATAATATTTATATTCTTATATTATTCAAAACATATTGAAGGCTTTATTTTTCCGGGGGCGATACTTCCCGCTGCAGGAGTATACCTTTTATTACTGAAGTTCTTCAACGACAGGTATGCATCACCAAGCATATTTTTACTGCTTGGATTCGCTTTTTATGTGATATACCTGACAGCCTATATGGGAAAGTCCAACTGGCCATTGATACCGGCAAACATACTGTTGATGGCCGGGATATTTGCGTATGCCGTAAGCTTTGAGATAATAACATGGCATATGGTTTATTTAAAGAGGGATTACATCTGGCCTCTCCTGATGATTGGAGCAGGGGTATTGATACTTATAAGCAGGTTTAGAAGAAGGGCTTAGTAAGAAGGGAGTGCCGCAATAGAAGAATAATGCGACACAGTTATAAGTCTGCATAACCAAGCAAGAGCTTGTATAGTATAGCAGGGCGCACTTTTATGCATTTTGGCAACAGGCCTCTGATATGGCTTTGGTAAAAAGCTCGTGAAGCCGGCATGGAGGCCGGCTTAGGTGTCTCGGGCCATGGAGGGCCTTTTGGCACCGTCAGAACTTTTCCAAAGGCATATCAGTATAGGCCTGTCAAAATCATAATCCGTGTGCCTCGATATACTATACTGTCTCTTGCGGAGGGTTATGCAAACTTCAGATATGACGCATTATTCTTCAGCTATTCAATAACCCCTTTTTTTGTTCATAAATACATGTAGAAGCATCTATGTATTAGCAGGGCAGGCTTATGCATAGATGCTTTTCTATTGTGGTACAAGTTAAATATTCTTAATATTTATCGGTGCATTTGAGGTATTTGCCGTAATTGATACCTTGTTGGAGGCTGTATCATAGTTCTCGCTTTTTAGCTGCACAGAGCCCTGCATGCACATGTTCTTCTTCTCCGTTTCGTAAGTGAGGTTTGCAAGTTTTACATCAATACTGCTCATTGCAGTATGTGCATCAACCATATACTCAAAGCCTTCTTCTCCGGCAAGGTTGAAATCAATTTTTCCATTGGAGGTGCTGAGAGTATAGCAAGGGTTCAGAGAATCACCTTTTCGGGAAGTACTTACCGCAATTGCAGCGTTGCTGGTTTTTGCATCTATATTGTCCAGGCGGCTGTCTTCTACAGCTATTTTGGAATTTGAAGTTCTGATGTTTGCAGTTCTTGCGGATACTTCGTTAAAGATTATCCTTTCATTGTCTGTAAATATTTCAATTTCATCTGCGCTGCATCTTGTTAGAAGTACCCTTCCGTTTGCCGTAGCACAGCTTATATGATTAGCATCCATATCACTGATTTCACATTTTGCATTGTTTGTAGAAAAGCTAATTACATCCATACCTTTAGGAAGCAGTATTTCAATCCTCCCCCAGGTTCTTCCGGGAAACTCGGTGGTAAGCCTGTAAACTTCGGTGTCTTTAATGACCTTAAAATATTCATCAATGACCAGCTGAGGCACATTTGAATTAACATACAGGTTTATCCTTATCTCATTTGTATCACCGGGGCAGGCTTTTACGGAGAAATTGCTTGTCTCAAGGTATATGCTGTGAGCATCTTCAACCGGGTAGGTATAGCTGCTGTTATATTTATTTTTTTCATACACTGTGTCAAAGAGATTGTCTATCTGGCTTGCAAAGATATCTGCGAATTTTGCGGCAGACTCAGCAATATCCTGGCCCAGTATTTCCATCCTTTTTGTGAATTCCTCGGCAAATTTTTCAGCATTATTTCCTGTCTTATCGGTGTTAATATTTTCTCCTAGCTGCTCTACCAGCTTTCCTGCCTTCTCGCCGAAGGTGGAAGCAAGCTTTGAGGCTTTTTCACCAAATTTGTTTAGTTTCTCATCTATTTTAATTTCGTTCAGCTTGGCAGTAAGCTCATCTTTTATTTCATTTATTTTTGAACCGGAGGACGGTGTGCCGGAGCCGCCCTTCTCCAAAGCTTCAAGAAGCTTTACAGCTTCATCGGTGGTTATTTTCCCCTCCTGGAGCATTTTTAGTATTAACATTTTTTCTTCCACAATATTTCCCCCTATTCACTCATTAATCTGATTGCTTCTTCTGAGGATATTTCACCCCTGTAAAGCCTTTCAAGAATTTCTTTTTTATAGCTCTGATCCACACTCTGACTCTTGTAACCCAATGCTGAAATGAGGGAATCCAGCTTTCCCTTCACTGTCGGGTATGATATTCCCAGCTCCCGCTCGATTTCCTTTATATTTCCTCTATTTTTAATGAATATTTCTGCAAATTCCTTGTGCTCCTGTGATAAGGAACAGAATT
>JAGOLK010000070.1 GCA_017994115.1 Clostridia bacterium
TGCAGGGCATGCCGAATATGGAGAAGGTGATGAAATAGTAGGCATACTTGTTCATTTGGATATTGTGCCTGAAGGTTCAGGCTGGTCACATAATCCATATGGAGGTGATATTGCAGACGGCAGAATCTATGGCAGAGGAACCATTGACGACAAGGGGCCTGCAGCTGCAGCAATATATGCATTAAGAGCGGTGGCGGATTCAGGTGTGAAGTTCAACAGGAGAGTCAGGATAATAATCGGCTGCGATGAAGAAAGCGGCAGATGGGGCTGCATGAAGCACTACTTCAAGCATGCAGAGACTCCTATGTGCGGGTTTTCTCCTGATGCTGATTTCCCGATAATTAATAGCGAGATGGGAATACTAATATTCAATCTGGAAAAAGAATTTGAATCAAATGAAGACAGCTGCTGCGGCGGATTAAGAATAAAGCGTATAAAAGGCGGAAGTAAGGTCAATGTGGTTCCGGACTATTGCGAATGTGAGCTTGAGATGAAGAAGGATTTTACGGACAGAGTCATAAAGACTGTAGAATATATGAAAAATGAACAGAACAAAAAGCTGGGGCTTGAGATTCACGATAATAAATGTTTTATAAAGTCCTACGGAGTATCGGCTCACGGAGCTACACCCGGAAAAGGAGTGAACGCAATTTCACAGCTTATCTCATGTATCTGCAAGCTGCCCCTTTGCGAATCGGAGGGAACTGAATATATTAATTTCCTTAATGAGCATATCGGCATGGAGACTGACGGAAAATCCTTCGGAGTTGCAATGAGCGACGAGATCTCGGGGAATCTTGTTTTCAATCTGGGTACAATAGATATGAATGAAAAGAAAGGAAGCGCCGGAATAAACATAAGGTATCCGGTTACAAAAACAGCAAAAGACGTATATGATATCATCAGGAGCAAGTCATCCGAAGCCGGAATCAAGGTCATTGAAGGAAACGGCCAGGATCCCCTGTATGTTCCCGCAGATAATTTTATGATAAAGATACTCCAGAAGGTATATGAGGATGTGACAGGGCAAAAGGCGGATTTAATATCCATCCCCGGAGGCACTTATGCAAGAGCAATAAAGAATGCCGTCGCTTTCGGGCCGTTATTTCCGGGAAATGAAGAGGTGGCACATGAAAAGGATGAATATATAGAAATTGACCATCTGATTTTGAATACAAAAATTTTTGCTGAGGCGATATATGAGCTGGTTAAATAGCCCTTTGCCAAAAAAAGTATTGACATAAGGTTTGTATAGTGTTATTATTTTAAAGCAGCAGAGAAATACTAACTTAATATATTGATTTAAGAAGAAGTTCCACTTCTCACCTTACGACGATGTCAGTAAGGTTATAGTCCTCAAAAATAAAACTTTGGGCAGGTGGATATTTCTACCTGCCATTTTAATTTTGCATGGAGGTGAAAGGTTATAAGCAGTAACAAAGACCTACAAATTAACGAGGAAATCAGAGACAGGGAATTAAGAATAATTGATTCAAACGGAGATCAACTGGGAATAATGTCTTCCAGGCAGGCTTTGGAACTGGCAGCAGAAAGACAGCTTGATCTTGTTAAAATTGCGCCGCAGGCAAAACCTCCGGTATGCAGGATTATGGATTACGGCAAATTCAAGTTTGAACAGAGTAAGAAAGAAAAGGAAGCCAGGAGGAATCAGAAGATAGTAAACATCAAGGAAATCCGCTTCTCTCCTACTATAGAGGATCATGACTTGAATGTAAAAGCAAAAAATGCTCAAAAGTTCCTGCAGGAAGGCGACAAGGTCAAGGTAACAATCAGGTTTAGAGGCAGAGAAGTGGATCATGTCAGCTTTGGGGAAAAAGCCCTGGCAAGATTTTATGATATAGTTAAGGATTACTGTGTGGTTGAAAAACCTGCCAAATTGGAAGGCAGAAATATGATAATGATTTTAGCGCCGAAACAGTAAGCCGAAAATTTTTATGGATATTTCAGCAGTTCAAAATATGACCAATACAGAAGGAGAGGATTTTTAATGCCTAAACAGAAGACCCACAGAGCATCAGCAAAAAGATTCAGCTTTACCAAGACCGGTAAAGTAAAAAGAGCATGTGCATATAAGTCACATATTCTTACCAAGAAGACAACAAAGCGTACGAGAAAACTGAGGAAAGGCGCTTATACGACTGCTACGGAAGCAAAAATGATTAGAAAATTAGTTCCATACAAATAAGAGACAGGGAGGCAGCATAACATGGCAAGAGTAAAAAGGGCAATAAACGCTCATAAGAAGCGTAGAAAGATACTTAAACTGGCAAAGGGATATGTGGGGGCCAGGAGTAAGAAGTATAGAATAGCCAATGAAACTGTAATGAGGGCTTTAAGATTTGCATATATCGGAAGAAAGCTTAAGAAGAGGGATTACAGAAAGCTTTGGATTGCCAGAATCAATGCAGCAGCAAGAAATAACGGCATATCCTACAGCAAGTTTATAAATGGACTCAAGCTTTCAGGTATTGAAATCAACAGAAAAATGCTTTCCGAGCTTGCGATAAATGATGCAGCGGCATTTACAAAGCTTGTTGATACAGTTAAGGAAAAGTTAAACGCATAATAAGAATATTAGAAAAAGGCCGAATAGGTCTTTTTTGCTTTTATCTGACATAAACGCATACACAATTGTGAAGATTATTAGTATACTGTATTTTAGAGAAGCATCATAGAGGTGATTGAAATAATCGGATTTAACATAATGAGGAAAAAGATTACTATGACTCCGACACAAATAATAGTCATTGGATTTGCTTCGATGATATTGATCGGCACCTTGCTTCTGAATATGCCTATGGCATCGAGAAACGGACAGCCGGTTGGATTAATAAATTCATTATTTACAGCTACCTCATCAGTCTGTGTTACCGGCCTTGTTGTCGTTGACACAGGTACTTACTGGACGGCATTCGGACAGGTTGTAATACTGTTGCTTATACAGATAGGCGGCTTGGGCTTTATGACTATATCTACGCTGCTTGCTCTGTTGTTGAAAAGGCGAATTACCTTAAAGGAAAGAATTCTGATACAGGAATCATTAAATCAGCTTGATCTGGAGGGCATGGTCCGACTGACAAAGAATATAATAATTGCGACTATTATAATTGAATTTATAGGTGCAATAGTTTTTACAATTGCGTTTATACCGGATTACGGGTTGAGAAAAGGAATTGCTTTTGGAGTGTTTCATGCGGTAACCAGCTTCTGCAATGCAGGCTTTGATCTTATCGGAGACTTCAGAAGCTTTACCCCGTATGTTGATAATTGTATTATAAATATAAATACTATGATTCTGATAATAATAGGCGGTCTGGGGTTTTCGGTATGGATGGACATTTATGAGGCAATAAAAGAAAGGGGCATGAGAAATGTCACACTTCACAGCAAGGTGGTAGTATCGACAACTATAATACTGATTTTGACCGGAGCCTTATTTATATTCATAATGGAGTTTAATAATCCCGATACAATAAAAAAATTATCCTTATCAGGGAAGTTGCTGGCTTCTTTCTTTCAATCGGTATCGCCGAGAACTGCCGGTTTTAATACCCTTGATATGGCAGTGCTTAAGACTCCGACAAAGCTTGTGACAATTATTCTGATGGTTATTGGAGGCTCTCCGGGTTCAACAGCAGGAGGAATTAAAACAGCAACGGCCGCTATTCTTTTTTTAACGGTTATTTCTGTTATTAAAGGTAAAGAGGATACTGAGGTGTTTGGAAGACATCTTCCCAAATACCTGGTTTACAGGGCAATGTCTGTTAGTCTTATAAGCTTGAGTCTGATTGTAATTGTGACAATGCTGCTATCAATAACAGAGGGTGCGGATTTTATGACTGTTTTATTTGAAGCAGCTTCAGCCTTTGGTACTGTGGGCCTTACTCTGGGTTATTCACCAAATCTGAGTACCTTCGGAAAATTAATAATCAGTATGACCATGTTTGCCGGCAGAGTCGGGCCTTTAACAATCGTATTGGCTTTGGCAAGAAGAGCCATCAGTAACAGAGGAAATGTCAAATATCCGGAAGACCGTATTATGGTGGGTTAGAAAGGAATGAAGGTAAATGAAACAATTTGTAATAATCGGTATAGGACGATTTGGAGGGGCTGTTGCTGAAACACTTAGCGAGCTTGGCCATGAGGTTCTTGCGATAGATACAGATGAGGAAGCAATTCAGAAAATATCTGATAAGGTTACACATGCAGTTACTGCTGATGCAACGGATGAAAGCGTATTAAAGTCTTTGGGAGTGAGAAACTTTGATGTTGCTGTAGTAGCAATAGGTTCTGACATACAATCCAGCATCTTGATTACACTTATGCTGAAAGAACTGGGAGTAAGGTACGTGGTTGCAAAAGCACAGAATGAACTTCATGCAAGAGTACTTATGAAAATTGGAGCAGATAAAATAGTATTCCCTGAAAGGGAAATGGGTGAAAGGGTAGCCCATAACCTGATTTCTTCCAGTATACTTGACTTTATAGAGCTTTCAGAAGATCACAGCATCATTGAATATGCAGTACCGGAAAGCTGGAAAGGGAAAGCTTTGAGAGACATAAACATGAGGGCGAGATACGGAGTGACTGTTGTTGCCATAAGGAATATGAACAATGAAAGTATTAATATATCCCCAAAAGCTGACAGCGAAATAAAAGACGGAGACATAATGATTGTCATAGGACACAATGATGACCTGAAAAAACTGGAAAGGAAAACAGAGAAAGAGATATGAAGGAAATAATCACAAGCAGCTCCAATAGTACTCTAAAGTACATAAAATCCTTGCAAATGAAAAAAACAAGGGATGAATACGGCAAATTCCTGATTGAAGGAGAAAAGCTTTTTTTGGAGGCCCTGGATTATAATGTGCCGATATCAATGGTTCTTATCAGCCAAAGCTATGCGGAGAGCAGTAAACACCAAGAGTATGCCGCGGCTCTCACTGAAAGAAACATACCGCTGTATTATGCCGATGACAGGGTTTTCAAGGGAGCATGTGAAACCGATACGCCTCAGGGAATAATAGCTGTAGCTGAAAAGCTGAATTATGATATTGACAATATTATCTCGGGGGATAAGCTTTCCCTTATATTGCTTCATGAATTAAGAGACCCGGGGAATGTGGGGACAATCATAAGGACTGCCGATGCCTGCGGGCTTGATTCAGTGGTAATATCAAAAGGGAGCGCGGACTTATATAATGGAAAGACAATAAGGGCAACCATGGGCTCATTATTCCATATACCCGTTATTCAGGGCGTTGATACTGCGGAAATAATCGTCAAGCTGAAACAAAGGGGAGTTGTAACCATAGGGGCAGACCCCCACAGCAGCATTAACTGCACAGAGCTGCCATACCAAAGGAAATCCGCAATAATAATAGGCAATGAGTCAAAGGGAATAAGCAGCGGAATAAAAGAAATGCTTGATATAAATACAACGATACCGATGCCAGGGAGGGCTGAATCCCTTAATGCGGGAATAGCAGCATCAATTCTGATGTATGAGCTTTATGTGAGAAAAAATGCAACTTTTTTGATATAAAAAGAGGATAAAAATGGAATATATAGAATTATATATCATTAATTGCTAAAATATGGAGTGATATAATGATATATAAGACTAACACCTGTGCTTTATATGGGATTGAAGGGCATGTGATTGAAGTTGAAACTGACTTGTCCAACGGGCTTCCGGGCTTTGACATAGTAGGCCTTCCTGATGCGGCAGTGAGGGAGTCAAGAGAAAGAGTAAGAGCTGCAATAAAGAATTCCGGTTTTCTGTTTCCCCAGAAAAGAATAACCGTAAACCTTGCCCCTGCCGATATAAGAAAAGAGGGTTCCATTTTTGACCTTGCAATTGCTTCAGGAATACTGAGAGCATCAATGTACATATCTAATGAAGCATTGGAAGGCTTTGCTTTTTTAGGAGAATTGTCATTAAACGGCAGTGTCAAAGGAATAAAGGGAGTACTGCCCATGTGCCTCTCCTTAAAAGAAAAGGGCTTGAGAAAACTGATACTTGCAAGAGATAATGCCGATGAGGCTGCTCTTGTCAACGGTATGGAAATATATCCCATAGAGAGCATTACTGATATGGTAGACTTCTTGAACGGAAACAGGAGCATTGCACCCCATAAGGTTGATTTGGAAGCAATTTTAAGGAGCGATTCTGCCGAAACATATGATTTTGCAGAGGTGCGGGGCCAGAATACTGCAAAAAGAGCATTGGAAATAGCTGCAGCGGGAGCACACAATATTCTTATGCTTGGCCCTCCAGGCTCCGGAAAGACAATGCTGGCAAGAAGGCTGCCTTCCATACTGCCGGATATGACTTTCGAAGAAAGTCTGGAAGTGACAAAAATATACAGCATAGCAGGATTGCTTAAAGACAGGCTCTATCTTGTAACGAGAAGGCCCTTTCGTGCTCCTCATCATACCATGTCGGCAAGATCCCTTATCGGAGGAGGAAGACTGCCTCATCCCGGTGAAGTATCTCTGGCTCACTACGGTGTACTGTTTCTGGATGAAATGCCTGAGTTTCATAAAAATGTACTGGAAGTCCTAAGGCAGCCTCTTGAGGATGAGTGTGTTACAATTTCAAGGGTAGGGGGTACAATAACATATCCTGCGAAAATTATGCTTATATGCTCCATTAACCCATGTCCCTGCGGTTATTACGGAGATGAATCAGGAAGATGCAATTGCAGCCCGAATCAGATAAAAAGCTATCTGGGAAGGATTTCGGGGCCGCTGATGGACAGAATAGACTTGCATATAGAGGTACCCTCCGTTAGTTTCAATGACCTGTCCTGCAGCCCTAAAGAGGAAAGCTCCGCAGCCATGAAGAAAAGGATAAACAGAGCCAGGCAGCTCCAACTGGAAAGATACGAAAACGAGGGAATTTTTTTCAATTCGCAGCTGAAGCCCAGGCATATGACAGCATACTGTTCCATAGGTAAAAAAGAAAAAGAGCTTCTCAAGAATGCATTTGACAGGTTTAACTTAAGTGCAAGAGCATATAATAGGATATTGAAGGTAGCAAGAACCATAGCGGATTTGGAAGGAAGCGAATGTATAGGAATAGATCACATTGCAGAAGCAATTCAGTACAGAAGCCTGGACAGGAAGTACACATTATGAACAACTCCTGCGGAGGTATAAGCGATGAGCACTAATGAACGTGATATATGCTCAGTAATTGAAAAACTCCCGGTTTACGGCAAATTGCTTATAAAGCTTTATAAAAGCCCTGATATTAGAAGAGGGCAAAAGCTTTTGCTTTCTGCGGGGATAGCTTACAGTGTCTCCCCTATAGAGCTTATACCCGGCATCATACCAGTTGCCGGCCAGTTGGACAATCTTATCGTAATGCTGCGTTGTCTAAGGAAGGTACTTAAATCTGCGGATGAAAAAGTTAGGGATAGATATCTCAGCGAGTCAGGTATGACCCTTGAAGAGATTGATGAAGATATAAAGATCAGTGTAGATACTTTAAAATCCATTGGAAGAGGAACCGTCAAGATAGTCGCAAACACTGGAAAATTTGCGGGCTACTCGGTAATGCGCCATATAAAGGAATATAAAAATAGAAGGATAATTAAAAACCGGTAGCATCACACTACCGGTTAAAAAATAGGAGGGGGAAGAATTAATTCCAGTTATATCCTTGATGATTTTATTATATCAGAACAATATTACAAAGTTGTTATCATAGTGTAACAATTTAGTGAAGATTGTAACAAAATTGTATCCATTTAAGGGGGTTACTATGAAAGATAAAAAATA
>JAGOLK010000071.1 GCA_017994115.1 Clostridia bacterium
AAGCATGGTCGATGAAGTATGCGGCGTCTGCAGAATTCCGCAGTATTATGAAGCAGATACTTGTGAATGCGAAGACTCTGGCAGAAGAGCTGTCCCGTCTTGGGTTCCGAATTGTCAGCGGCACAACGGACAATCATATTGTAATGGTAGATTTGAGATCCAAAGGAATAAGCGGAAAGCTGTTCCAGGATGCTCTTGATGAAGTAGGAATAACCGTCAATAAGAACCAGATACCCTTTGATCCTGCATCGCCGCTTGTTACCAGCGGTGTAAGAATCGGAGTTACGTCAATAACCCAGCGGGGATTGAAAGAAGTTGAAGTTAAAGAAATTGCAGAAATAATGAACCAAGTGGCAGCCGCACCGGAAGACGAAGCAAATCTGGAGGCTTGCAGAGAAAGGGCTGAAGCATTGATTGCAAGATTTCCGTTATATCCTGCTGGCAGCTTTGAAGATTATAATGTATAATGATTATTGGGAGGGAGGGCGATTAGCTCAGTTGGGAGAGCGCTGCGTTCGCAACGCAGAGGTCGGGGGTTCGAACCCCCTATCGTCCACCATTTAAAAGTTAAGATTAGTGATTGAATGTATTTAAGTAACAATGCAAGGAGATGACTACATGAAAAAGAACGTTTTAGGAAATACAGGAATTGAAGTTACTGAATTATGCTTTGGAGCACTGCCTATGGGACCCCTCCAAAAGAACCTTCCGGATGAGGAATCTGCTGAAATTGTTGCATATGCCCTGGAAAGCGGGATAACATTTGTGGATACGGCACAGTTGTACAGAACATATTTGCCGATAAAATCAGCTATTGAAAGAACGGGGATCAGACCGGTAATTGCAACAAAGTCTACAGCTGCATCTTATGAAGAAATGGAAAAAGCCATAAAAGAGGCACTGGATGGAATGGGTATAGACTATATTGACATTTTTCATCTTCATGCAGCAAAAGTCGATACCGATGTTTTTGAAATACGGAAAGGTGCTTTGCAGTGCCTGCTGGACTATAAAAGCAGAGGGATAATTAAGGCAGTGGGGATATCGACGCACAATGTAAAAGTAGTAGAAGCCGCAGCAGCAAGAAAAGATATTGATATTGTTTTTCCGCTTCTTAACAAAGCAGGCCGGGGGATATTGGAAGGAACAGAGGAAGAAATGAGGGGCGCCATATCCCTGTGCGGGCAAAACGGGAAGGGCATATATCTGATGAAAGTATTAGGGGGCGGTACTTTAATAGACGAGTACAAAGACTGCGTGGAATATGGCAGAAGGTTGGATTACTGCCATTCTATAGCTGTCGGAATGGTAAGCAGGGAAGAGGTCATGTACAATGTAAAATATTTTAACGGGGAAAAAGATTTGGATGACATCATAAAAATCAAGAAAAAGAAAAGCATAAAAGTTGCACAGACGGTATGCACCAGCTGCGGCAAGTGCATTGAAGTATGCCATAGCGGTGCCCCCGGCTTCGATCATACGGGCAAGGCATACATTGATCAGTCAAAATGTATACAATGCGGGTATTGTATTCCGTCCTGCCGGTTCTTTGCTATCAGGATGGTGTGATAAGAAAGGAGAAGATGTATAATGGATAAAAACGTAAAATTTGTAGTTGATGAGAGGATAAAAAGGACTGTAGAAAATCTGGAAAAGAACAATATCTCGGCTTATAGGGTTGAAAACGAAGAGGAAGCATTGAAAAAGGTTGGCGAGCTAATACCGGAAGGAAGTACGATAGGCATCGGCGGCTCTATGACGCTTTTTGAGGTGGGTGCTATTGATTATATAAGAAAGGGCAATTATAACGTTTTGGACAGGTACAAGGAAGGTTTGACCCCGGCGGAAATGAAGGAAATCTATAGAAAGGGCTTTTTTGCAGATGCTTATTTGACAAGCAGCAATGCTGTTACCGAAAACGGAGAACTCTATAATGTGGACGGGACCGGCAACAGGGTTGCTTCTATGCTGTACGGGCCTGACCGGGTTATCGTTATTGTAGGGATAAACAAACTTGTCAAGGATATTGAAGAAGCGGTTTTAAGAGTCGAAGAAACAGCGGCTCCTGCCAATAATAAACGGCTGAATAAAACCAATCCATGTACAAAAACGGGACATTGCATGGATTGTAATTCCGAAGGAAGAATCTGCAATGAATATACGATAATCAGAAGACAGGGTGTAAAGGGAAGAATGCATGTAATTATTGTGAATAAAGAATTGGGGTATTAATATATATATTGTATTTCGGCCTTCCTGACATAAAAACGGCAGGAAGGCTTTTTATATTATGAGGAAATAGCGGGAGAGAATACTGTTGGTTTAACGGAAAACAAAACCGTAATGTCCGTGAATATTATTTGAAGACAAAGGAAAAACAATAAAGTGGATTACCATCCTCTTATTATACAATCTCCGACAGTACAAGATCCGAAGAAACACAGAACCTTATAAATCAATTAGAAATACTAAAAATAAATATGTACCAGGCTATTGTGGAAAAGAAGTGGCATGAAGGTGATTTTGAAACAAGAAATGAACAGCCTAAAATATGGATAAAACAGCTATATCTATTTGCTTCTGAAATATGTTATAATATCCAAAAGGAAGTGAAGGCCTTGGAAGAAAAGATGCTTGCATTAATGGAAAAATTGTATAGAGAATTTAAGAATCTGGACGGGAAGGTCGAAAGGGTGGACGGGAAGGATGGAAAGATGGACGCGAAGGTCGGAAGCCTGGATGCGAAGGTCGAAAGCCTGGATGCGAAGGTCGGAAGCCTGGATGCGAAGGTCGGAAGCCTGGATGCGAAGGTCGGAAGCCTGGATGCGAAGGTCGGAAGCTTGCAAAAAGATGTTTTGCGTATTGAAAACAAGCTTGATACCGATTCTAAGGCTTTGTTTGACGGATATAGCCAGACTTATGAAAAGCTTGGCGTGATTGAAGCCAAGGTCGATGCAATCAGCTCAAAGGTTGAAAAGCAAGATGTAGAAATCAGAGTTATTAAGGGTGCAAAGTAGGGGAGAGATTTAACACTGCAAACCTTAAGAAAAATATTTGCAGAATTTGGACCTTCCTGTTGTCAATAACAGGAAGGTTTATTATTATAGAAGCAATGGAATTTTAGTAAATGGATAAATGAATGGGAGGCTGGATTCATGCAAATCACAGTTCTGGTTGACAACAATACGATAATTGACCGGTATCTGCTGGGGGAACCCGGTGTGTCCTTTTTTATCCGTGCGGATGGGAAAAACATTCTGTTCGATGCGGGTTACTCGGACATATTTATCACCAATGCCGGAAAGCTTGGAATCAGCCTGTATGATGTGGATTATGCGGTGATATCCCATGGGCATATTGACCACACCTGGGGGCTTGAGCCCATGATAAGAATGTATTCGGAGGCGATGATTGAAAAAATCGGCTTCAGGAAGCCTGTTCTTATTGCCCATCCGCAGGCTTTTGAAAGCAAGTATCATGATAATGAAGTAATAGGTTCCGTAATCTCTGAAAAGGCGCTGGGAGATTTTTTTGATATGAATTTGAAAAGGGAGCCCTTTTGGATCACGGATAGGCTGGTATTCCTGGGCGAAATAGAAAGGACAAACAGCTTTGAGAATAAAAAGCCTATAGGGAAGCGTGCGGTTCAAGGCATTGAAGAACCGGATTTCCTGAGGGATGATACCGCCTTGGCTTATAAATCGGAGAAGGGGTTGGTTATTATTACCGGATGCTCCCATTCAGGCATATGCAATATTATTAAGTATGCAAAAAAAGTCTGCAATGACGACAGGATTGCGGATGTTATAGGGGGGCTTCACCTATTGAGCCCTGAAGAAGAAGTCCTGGAACTGACAAAAAAATATATCAAACAGGCAGGTGTAAAAAAGCTTCATGCCTGCCATTGCACCGACCTGAAATCAAAGCTGGCATTATCGGAGGTTGCGGAGCTTGAAGAAGTAGGAGTCGGATTGGTATTGGAATTTTGAAAAAACTTGCGAGCCTTGTAACTCGCAAGCTTTTTTCTTTTGTTCAGTTACCTTTTCAAGTACGCCCCAGTTCTTTAACCATCTTACTGAATCGACCAAAGCTCCTGCATAAGCAAGCTCCAAAATTTGGACTCTTTTTTCTGTATCCATTTATGACCCTCCCGTTTTTTTAATACCCGTTAAAGGTTTTCATTAGTATTAGAGAAGGTCAGGGTGAAATTGTGACACATTTTTAATTACTGATCCAATAATTTTTTTGAGGCAGTATACTTTGGGACTCCTTGTAGAGATTGACTCTGGATACAAAACGCCTTAATTCCTGATACTCCCGGGGCAGCATAATGTCTTCCACAAGATTCTTCATGCGGCATTTACAGCTGCCTGAAGGATTGAACAGAACACATTCGTTGTTCAGAAAATTCCTGAGCTTTTTTCTGCTGCGGGATACTGTTTTCCTTATTGCCGCAGGGTTCTGTTCCATAATCTCGGCAATCTCTTCGTAGGAAAGCTGTGCAACATCCCTGAACAAATATGCCAAACGGCTTTCACGGTCGAGGCAATGAAGTATGCCTGTCAGGCACTTGTCACACATTTCTTTTATCCATATAGATTTGTCATAGTCAATATCATAGCGTACCTCAAGGGAATCCCCGTGAAAATAGTCGCGCAGGAATTTTGTAGAATAAATCTTATCCTTTTGGCAGTAATGCATTACTGAGTGATAGGTTACTGTGTATATCCATGTAGACAGTGTAGCTTCGCCTACTTCTTTCCATACTTATGCTGTACGAATTCCTTGAACTTCTCAATTTCCTCAACAGCCTCCGGAGATAAGCCCTCATATGGATTATATATGTTCCCCGAAGAGGTAACCATGAATTGCTGTTTGCACTTGCTGAGTGCCTTGTCTGCGGTATCCTTAATATCACTTCTGCAGAGCAAATAGTCCAGGGACACATCAAAAAAATCCGCCAATGCCACTAATGTATCCTTATCCGGAAATCTTATATTAGTTTCATACTTTGATACTGTCGAATAAGAAACATTCAATATACTCGCGAGCAAATGCCTTGTCAGATTTTTTTCTTCTCTCAGATCTTTTAATCTTTCACCGAATTCCATGGGAATACACCTCAAAATATTGCATTAATTTTTGCGGTTTTATAGTATGATGTTAACACAATTCGTCCAATTCGGACTAAAAATGGACAAATAGGGGCAAAAATTGTTGACAGTGGACATGTAGTCCAGTAAGATAATATTATTGTTGGACTATATGTCTATTATTATTCGGGGAGGTATTTGCTTGGACTTTGGACAGAATACCGTGATATATAATGCTTGCGAGATTGCAAGAAAATTATTTACAGTTAATGAAAAGGACGAAAAGTCCAATGGACGTGTTGTGAGAAAATGCTTCATGTGTGACATATCAAGCTGCTTTGATATGGGTAACATTTGCTGTAAAGAATGCAGCATAAAGAACTGCCGCTATAAATGCAATTTCGCTGATAAAGAAAACTGTGAGCATAAGTATATTGAATAATGAGCATGGGGATATGCGGATAACCTAAAAAATGCTGATGATTTGAGGGCATACTGCGCATATATTAATAACCCATGGATATAATGCATCTGATATTGTATAATATTTTCATGAATTCAAAACAATGGAAGGGTATCGGTATGGAAAAAGGGAGAAGGCTCTTTAGCATTATTAAAGCCATATTATTTACCTTGTTGTTCTGTACTGCAATATATTTTGAAAATGCGCAGCGGCAGAGGCTATATGCGCTTGTATTCATATTTGCACTGTACCTGGCGGTTGGCTTCGGAAGAGGCTTGATTAGGCGTTACGACAATTTGTACTTCCTGTCCTTTATCCTTGATATAGCATTGGTATATACTCTTGAATACAATTCAAGACTCCTGATAAACTACTTTTTCCATTCCTTTTATATAGCGGTATTGTTGGAGTCATCCTTGCTGCTGGGCCTCAGAAGGGGTATAATGATCGGGGCTGCAACAGTCGTGGTATCTCTGATAAAATACATATATTTGATTTACTATAATTTCAACCTTTCAAACGTATCCCAGCTGTTTTTTTTCCTTATGGTCAATGTTCTTATACTGGTTGTTGCGGGTTTTGCACAGCACAACAAGGAAGAAAGGGAGCGGAAGGATATACTCTACAGGGAGCTTCTGGATGCGCATAAAAAGCTGAAACAGTATACCGATGAAGTGAACCGGCTTTCGGTGGTTGATGAAAGAAACCGCATAGCAAGGGATATACATGATACCTTGGGCCATAATATGACTGCCCTTATCATGCAGCTGCAGATGGCTGAGCATCTTTTGAAGGAAGATCCCAAAAAGTCGGAGGATCTGCTGGTAAGCTCGGTAAAAACCGCCAAGGACAGCATGGCAAGCATCAGAGAGGTGGTTGAGACTCTGAGGGGAACCGGTACTGCCCTTGCACCGGTTGAATCCATAAGGAAGCTCGTAAATGATTTTTCAATAAAAACCGGTGTGGAGATAAAGCTTGAAATTTCCGGTGAGGCTAACATTCAGGATTCGGCGGCGAACATAGCGGTTTACCATATTGTCCAGGAAGCAATGACTAACTCCGTAAGGCATGGCAAAGCAGAAAGGATATCGATCCGGCTTGATTATTCCAATGAATCCATAACATTTTGCATAGTTGATAATGGCATAGGGGCAGAGACTTTAAAGGAAGGCTACGGTTTGAAGGGAATCAGGGAACGGGTGGAGGCTTTCAACGGAAAGTTTGAAACAGGAAGCAGCGACGGATTCTATTTAAAAGGTATCGTATACTTGGAGGGTAAGAAATGATTAAGGTGCTGTTGGTTGATGATCAGGACATCCTGGTGGAAGGCCTCAAGCTTATACTTGGAAGAGAAGAGGATATTCAGATAATCGGGACTGCCAATAACGGCGGAAAGGCTTACGAAGCATGCAGGGGCCTCCGCCCCGATGTGGTGCTTATGGATATCAAGATGCCGGAAGTAAGCGGTGTGGAAGCTACCGGTATGATAAAAAAGGATTTTCCGGATATAAAGATAATAGTTCTTACTACCTTCAATGACGATGAGTACATATATGATGCGCTCAAAAGCGGCGCTTCAGGCTATATGCTTAAGGATGCCTCACCCTCGGAGATTGCCGGGGCGGTGCGTACGGTATATAACGGCGGCGCTCTTATACAGTCGTCGGTGGCGGTAAAGGTGCTGGACAAATTCTCAGAGCTTGCCCGGGGAGACCGGTCCAAGCATAAGGATTCCAGGGCGGAGCTTCTGACAGATCGTGAAAAAGAGATATGCAGGCTGATTGCGGAAGGAAAGAACAACAGGGAAATTGCTGATGAGCTATACTTAAGCGAAGGCACAGTTAAGAACCACATCACAAGAGTGCTTATTAAGCTGGACCTGCGGGACAGGACACAGCTGGCGGTATTTACTATAAAGAATGATCTTTAAAGGCGGCATTTCCGTCTTTTCTTA
>JAGOLK010000073.1 GCA_017994115.1 Clostridia bacterium
GTGATTCGGAGATCTGGTGGCAATGACGGAGAGGCCACACCTGTTCCCATCCCGAACACAGAAGTTAAGCTCTCCAGTGTCGATGGTACTTGGACCGCAGGGTCCCGGGAGAGTAGATCGCCGCCAGATTTAATTACTCCTCAATAGCTCAGCCGGTAGAGCATGCGGCTGTTAACCGCAGGGTCGTTGGTTCGAGTCCAACTTGGGGAGCCATTTTTATTTTTTGCATTAAAAAGATATGGTGAATATCAGAAAGACATTCACCATATCTTTTTCAAATCTCACGAAATATATCATTTTTATAGATCCAAATCAGTCATTCCTCTTTTAATGTGATAATACATGGCAAGAGCCGCACCATCGGCGTCCCGCTGTTCAATAAAATGGGCGATATTGCGATGATTGATCAGAGCATTTTCAATAGCCCGTTCATGAACTCCCACATATTTTGCTGTACTGATAGCATCTCTGATAGATATTTCAATTGCCGGCAGCATCAGTTCAATTACGCTGTTGTGCGTTGCTTTTGCAATGGCTGCATGAAACTGCTGGTCGGCTGCTGAAAATGACTTGCCGGATGCTATTAGTTCAGCGGCTTCTCTTTCATATGCTAGTATTTCCTGAATTTCTTCATCACTTGCCCGCTCCACTACCATCCGCACATTAGCAGGTTCGAGTATCAGACGCATCTCAAACCAGTTATGCACCAATTCCTTCTTGTCTTCTATATATGAGATTCCAAAGGGGTCATTTTGCGAATCCGGCTTTTTCGTGACAAACGTGCCGCGGCCTCGCTCTATTGTCAGCACACCGTTTGCTACAAGTATTTTTACCGCCTCACGTATTGTCGTACGGCTGACACCAAGCTCTTTGGCCAATTGATGCTCATTGGGCAGCTTATCGTTAGGCTTGTATTTTTTCTGCAGAAAGATCATGTCGCTAATTTCATTTGCAATATTTTGTGATATAGGTATAAAACCATTAGACATATTATTTCTCCTTTAAACTTATATAAGACATTATACCACATTTATTTCCAAAGTCTATTAAAAGTTTTTTATTCACGGAAGAGGTAGTATCGCTTTATGCAAAATCTTATAATTCTGTTGACAATTTGACAAAAAAGGCATAATATTTGATTAAGACATCATACAACTCATATGGATATTGTGTTTGGCTATCGGTTATTCATCAAAAAAAGTTTTCGAGACATCATACAACGTTTAATTTCCAATGAGGTGCTTGTTTCAGCTTTAATTCTATTATATTAACGAATCAGAAACGGAGGGAAAACTGAATGAGAAGTGATCAAATGAAGGCAGGCATAGAGCGGATACCGCACAGGGCGCTGTTAAAGGCACTGGGCCTCACCGACGAAGAGATCAGAAGGCCTATGATTGGTATCGTTAATTCACAAAATGATGTAATTCCCGGTCATCTGCATCTGGACGATATTATGGAAGCTGTAAAAGCCGGAGTGCGTATGGCCGGAGGGACTCCCTTCCAATTTCCTGCAATTGGCGTATGTGACGGATTGGCAATGGGACATGAAGGAATGAAGTATTCTCTTATAAGCCGTGAACATATTGCCGATTCTGTCGAAATCATGGCAATGGCGCATCCCTTTGATGCATTGGTGTTCATTCCCAACTGCGACAAAATCATTCCGGGAATGATTATGGCTGCTTTACGGCTGAATATACCCAGCGTATTTGTAAGCGGCGGGCCAATGATGCCGGCTTTTTTAAACGGCAAAAAATTGACACTTTCAAGCACATTTGAAGCTGTAGGCGCAGCAGGTGCAAATAAGATGAGCGAACAGGAAGTTCTGGATTATGAAAATTATTCTTGCCCGGGCTGCGGCTCCTGTGCAGGTATGTTCACTGCAAACTCAATGAACTGTATGACAGAAGCAATCGGGCTTGGTTTACCCGGGAACGGAACAATACCGGCTGTTAATGCAGCCCGTATCCGGCTTGCCAAATTGGCGGGCATGAAGGTTATGGAAATACTGGAGAAGAATATCAGGCCCCGTGATATAGTTACAGCTGATTCACTTCACAATGCACTTACAGCAGACATGGCACTGGGATGCTCATCCAATACCGTACTGCACCTTCCTGCAATTGCACACGAAGCAGGACTGAAAATTGATTTAAGAGATATAAATGATATAAGCAAAGCTACACCGCACCTTGTTAAGCTTGCCCCTGCCGGACCCAATGCAATGTCGGATTTGTGGCAGGCAGGCGGTGTACAGGCAGTTTTGAAAGAGCTGGAGAAAATGGGGCTATTGAATACGGACTGCATAACCGTAACAGGCGGCACAGTAGCTGAAAACCTTAAAGATGTAACCGTAAAGGATAGAGAGATAATAAGGACAAAAGAAACAGCGTACTCCCAGGATGGAGGGCTTGCAATACTTTGGGGCAATTTGGCACCTGACGGAGCCGTAGTCAAGAAGGGGGCAGTGCTTCCTGAAATGATGGTTCACAGGGGCCCGGCAAAGGTATACAACAGCGAAGAGGATTGCATGGCTGCAATAATGGGCGGCAAGGTTGTATCGGGAGATGTGGTTGTTGTCCGTTATGAAGGGCCTAAAGGCGGTCCCGGTATGAGAGAAATGCTATCACCGACTTCATCTATTGCAGGAATGGGATTGGACAGCAGTGTAGCGCTGATCACCGACGGCAGGTTCTCCGGTGCATCCAGAGGCGCATCCATCGGACATATATCTCCTGAAGCTGCTGCAGGCGGACTGATTGGTATTGTCGAAGACGGAGACATTATCAGTATAGACATACCAAATAATAAACTGGAGCTTTTGGTTGATGAAAAAACCATAGCAGAGAGAAAGGCAAAATTTGTACCGTTGGAAAAACCCGTACAGAACGGCTATCTAAAGAGATATAGAAAAATGGTGACTTCTGCAAATACCGGCGCAGTATTTGAAGATTAGACATAGTTTACTGATAATAATAAATCTTAGCTTTTAAAGGAATAATATACGAAAAAATTTAGGAGGAAAAACAATGAAGAATTTGTATCGTTTTATGCTTGTTGCCCTGTCGATTATTATGGTATTCAGCCTGGCCGCTTGTTCGGGTTCAGAGGCTCCTGCGGCACCTGCAGAGCCGTCAGCATCAGGGGAACCTACAGTTCTCAAATTAGGAATGACTATTAATGAGCAGGATAGCTTCTATGTTTGTGCACAAAAGTTTGCGGATCTGGTAAAAGAAAGAACAGACAATGCATATAATATCGAATTATTCCCGAATTCAGCATTGGGTGATGAAAGAACAATGCTGGAGAGCATGCAGATGGGCACCCTGGATGCAGGAATAATCACCAGCGGACCTTTTGTTAACTTTGTACCGGAGTTTGGTGTTTTGGATTTACCTTTCTTATTTCCTAACAACGAAGCCGCTTATAAGGTCCTTGACGGTGAAATAGGTAAGGAAATACTATCAAAATTAGAAGCTAAAGGTCTTAAAGGCCTTGCCTATGCAGAAAGAGGTTTCCGCAATCTGACAAACAGTGTACGTCCGGTTAGGACTGCTGCTGATGTTGAAGGATTAAAAATCCGTGTTATGGAAAATGAAGTTTATATAGCATCTTTCAATGCATTGGGTGTAAATACAGTGCCTATGGCATGGACTGAAGCACTTACAGCTCTTCAGCAAGGTACTATACAAGGACAGGAAAACCCTGTTAACGTTATACATGCTTATAAAATGTGGGATTCACAGAAATATGTAACAATGACAAGACATGCTTATGCAGCTGCAGTTATTACATTCAGCCTTGATACATTTAACAAACTGCCGGCAGATATTCAGAAGATATTCATAGACGCAGCACAGGAAGCGGCAGAATATGAAAGGGCATGGGTTGCCGAGAACGAGGCATCTCAGATTGAAACCCTCAAGGCAAACGGCATGGAAGTAATAGAGGATCCTGATCTGGAAAGCTTTAAAGCAGCAGTGCAGTCTGTATACGACAAATACTCCCAGTACAGCGATTACCTCAAAAGGATAAATGAAGCTATTAAATAAATGGCTGAAGCTTGTTTGTATAAGGACTCCATCTTTTAGATGGAGTCCCAGCATCAATGCAAATATATAGTTAGAGGTGAGCTATTTGTCAGTTGTAAAAGCAATAAATAAGATAAGTGATTTAGTTGATAAAGCAGGCTGTTGTTTTGTAATACTAACTATGGCAGGAATGGTATTCTTCACAGCTGTACAGATAATAGCCCGTGTGTTTTTCCAAGCCCTTCCGTGGAGCGAAGAGGTGGTCCGATACTTGTTGGTGTGGTCAACCTTCATTGGCGCCGGTTGTGTATATAAAAGGGGAGGACACATAAATGTGACGTTCATTCAGGATATGTTCAAGGGCAGCTCAAAAAAATTTGTTCAATTGTTAGTGCATGTGCTTTGTGCTGCTTTCTTTGCAATTGCTTTATATTTCGGAATTAAATATATGGGGAAACAGGCAGGGCAGCTTTCCGCCGCTCTTCGTATGCCAATGAATCTGATGTACATGGCCATACCGGTGGGGTGCGGAATCATGCTGCTCCATGCAGTAAATTCAATTTTCGGCAGCTTTGAAAAGAAGGAGGTTGAGGCATAATGGGAGGTATATTGCTTTTTACATTTTTAGGTTGTCTTGCCCTTGGGGTGCCGATAGCCTTTTCAATTGCTATTGCCGGTACGGTTGTACTGATTGCCGGTGATGTAAATCTCCTGATAGTAGTACAGCGGTTATTTGCCGCTACCGATTCCTTCTCCCTGGTTGCGGTACCTTTCTTCATACTTGCCGGAGACTTGCTTGCCCGGGGTGAAATGTCAAAAACACTGGTTGCCTTTGCGGAAGCATGCCTCGGCAAAATGAAGGGCGGTTTATCAGCTGTTTCTGTACTGGCATCCATGTTTTTTGCCGCTATATCGGGTTCGGGAGCAGCAACTACAGCTGCCGTAGGATCATCTATGATACCGGAGCTGGAGAAAAGAGGTTACGAGGTGGACCGTTCTGCGGCACTTATTGCCTCCGGAGGCTGTATTGGAGTCGTTATTCCTCCTTCGGTACCAATGGTGCTTTATGCTGTCATAGCTGAGCAAAGCGTTACAAGGTTATTTAAGAATGGGTTCTTTCCGGGGTTTATGATGGGCGGTATTCTTATTGCCATTGCATTATACCAGGCAAAGAAACTGAATTATCCGGACGGGAAAGCATTTTCCTTTGAAAACCTGAAAGCAACCTTTAAAAAGGCAATCTGGGCATTAATCATGCCTCTTATCATACTTGGCGGCATATTCTCCGGTTATTTTACACCTTCGGAAGCAGCCGGGGTTGCAGTGATTTATTCAATGATTGCTTCAATGTTCATATATCGTGATTTGACTCTTAAGGAACTGGGCAAAATCATGCTGCAAAGCGGAAAAACCTCAGCAATTATTATGATTATAATAGCATGCAGCGGAGTGTTCGGATGGGCCCTTGCCAACTGGAAGATCCCGGAGGCGATTGCAAAGATGGTGCTTGCGGTCTCAACCAATAAATACATTATACTCATGCTGATATCGGTTCTTATACTCATTGCAGGCGTATTCATGGAAACATCCTCAGCAATCATACTTTTAACTCCTGTATTTCTTCCGCTGATAAAGATGCTGGGTGTTGACCTCATACACTTCGGCCTCATATTCACAGTCGGCATAGCTATAGGAATGATAACGCCGCCGGTGGCGATTGACCTGTTCGTAGCATCTTCTGTAACAGGTATGCCGATAGAAAGGATAGCAAAAAAAGTTGTACCTTATCTTATAGGTTTGATTATAGTATTCCTCATATATGTTTATCTGCCGCTTTTCATACCGGCTATCATTATATAGCGGGAACAGCATAATAAGATATTATTTGACAAAAATGCGCCGAAAGGCGCATTTTTTGGCATACACAGCGATAAGATAATATCCGTATTGTTTTTATGATATACTATTATCAGATATTACTTCATTTATCAAGGAGTTATATGATGAAAAAATGGACAATACAAGCAGCAGTGATACTTTTGGGAATTATGTTTCAAGCCAACGCAGAGGGATATATTTATGGGAAAAATGAAATTGATTTATCTTATGAAAAAGAGTGCTACTTGCAGCAGGAGAGCCCTGACTGGGAGATGATGAAGAAAAGGCTGAAAGTAAAAGGGATCTATATGACCGGATATACTGTTGCCATGACCGAAAGGTTCAACAAGCTGATTGACTTGGTAAAGACTACTGAATTAAATGCCGTGGTAATTGACGTGAAGGATGACAACGGATTGATGACTTACTCCAGTGACCTACCTGATGTAGGTTTTACAGGAGCAAACAAAAAAGTACGCATAAAGGACATTGATGCAGTAATGAAGATACTGCGTGACAACAATATATATTCCATAGCCAGGATAGTTACTTTCAAGGATAGGATAGCCGGAGACAAATATGCCAATCTTGCCGTAAAGAATACCAGCGGCGGGATATGGAGGGACCGGCACGGAATGTCCTGGCTGAATCCATATAACAGAGAATCATGGGATTATTTGGTTGACATTGCAGAAGAAGCTGCAGCAAAAGGTTTTAACGAGATACAATTTGATTATGTAAGGTTTCCTACCGACGGCAACACAAAGATTATCGACTACGGCACCAGTGCGGCAGGAAAGTCCAAAGCAGAGGCAATTGCGGAATTTCTGTCCTATGGAAGGGAAAGGCTGAGCAAAATGGGAGTTGTGGTATCGGCTGATGTTTTCGGGCTGGTTACAACTGCCACGGACGATATGCGAATAGGCCAGCACCTGGAGTCAATAGCCAAAAGTGTTGACGTAATATGCCCGATGGTTTATCCGTCCCATTACGGAAAAGGAAGCTACGGAGTGGCAGAGCCGGATTTTGAACCCTATAAGATAGTTAACCGGAGCATGTCCGTTGCACAGGGAAGGATAGATGCTATGAAGGATGTAAGGAGGAAGGCGGTATTAAGACCGTGGCTTCAGGATTTTACAGCTACATATCTTGATAGATATAAAAGATATGGCCCTGCGGAGGTAAGGGCTCAGATAGATGCAACCTATGATGCGGGTCAGGAAGAATGGCTGCTTTGGAACGCAGGCAATGTATTCACTTCAGGCGCATTGCTCAAGGAATAGAGCAGGTATAAGGGGAGAGACAGGGGGACGTTTCG
>JAGOLK010000074.1 GCA_017994115.1 Clostridia bacterium
ACGGGTTTTTTCTTTATATTGTATAAATAGCGCAAATGTATTAAAATATATTAGATATATTATTTTTCCATACAAAGGGGTAATCTCGTGGCTGATTTGTTATCCAAGTTTTTTTACTATCTGAATTTGAACTTTGGCATATCATCGTTATTATTCAGTCTGCCGGGCATAATTCTCGCATTGACGGTACATGAATACTGCCATGCTCTGGCGGCTTACGCAATGGGGGACAACACAGCCAAGCAGTATGGAAGGCTTACGTTAAATCCCATTGCCCATATGGACCCTTTGGGTTTTTTATGTCTGATAGTCACCAGACGATTCGGCTGGGCAAAGCCTGTACCGGTAAATGATATGAATTTCCGAAACAGAAGGAAGGGAATGCTGCTTGTATCCCTTGCGGGCCCTATGTCCAATTTTTTAGCAGCCATGCTTATTGCCGCGGTTTTAACGATTTTTTACAAAAGCATGGGAGGGATAAGCAGAGGTATTTTGCAGATTGCGTATATAATAAACCTCAGCATAGGCGCCTTTAATCTGCTTCCGATACCGCCTCTGGACGGCTCAAAAATACTTGATGCTTTTCTGAATGACAGACAGAGATTTTTTATGAGAAGATATGCCATGTATTCAAATATGATTATGCTTATACTTATTTTTTCCGGAATCATAGGCAGAGTTTTGGGACCTGTCATAATGGCTGTGGATTGGTTCATTATTTCTGCCATAGGGTTGTTTATTTAAAAGATAACACTGGAGGTAATAAAATGACAAGACAGAGAATTATGAGCGGTATGAGGCCTACGGGCAGCCTTCATCTGGGCAACTATTTCGGAGCCCTTGAGAATTGGGTAAGGCTGCAGGATGAATATGAAAGCTTTTTTTCCATTGTGGATTGGCATGCATTGACCACAGGCTATGAAGATACCAGTGAAATCAAGGACAACATAATGGAGATTGCCATAGATTGGTTGAGCGCCGGCTTGGATCCGAAAAGGTGCACTATTTTTCTGCAGTCCAATATAAAGGAAACTGCCGAGCTTCATTTGCTGCTTTCAATGATTACGCCCCTTTCATGGCTTGAAAGATGCCCGACCTATAAAGAGCAGCTGTCGCAGCTTACCGAGAAGAATATAACAACATATGGTTTCCTGGGGTATCCTAATCTTATGGCTACTGATATACTTATTCATAAAGCTAGTTTTGTGCCGGTTGGTGAGGACCAGCAGCCGCATTTGGAGCTGTCCCGGGAAATAGCAAGAAGGTTTAATTATATATACGGGGATACCTTCCCTGAACCTCAGGGGAAAATGACAAAAATAAAGGTGCTGCCGGGGCTTGACGGAAGAAAAATGAGCAAGAGCTATGACAATACCATTGCAATGTCTGATTCTCCCGATATTATCAGGGAGAAAGTCAGGCAAATGATTACAGATGCCGAAAAGATAAGGAAGAATGATCCGGGGCATCCCGATATATGCGCGGTATATGCTTTCCATAAGGTGTTTTCCGAGAATACGCATCAGGAGACATACGAGGTATGCAAGACAGGGGGCTTAGGCTGTGTGCAGTGCAAGAAATCTCTTGCAGAAAACATAGTTCAGTATATGGCACCCATATATGAGAAAAGACAGGAGCTTATGCGCAATAAGGAAAGCATACTTGAAATATTGAGGGAGGGTACCCGCCATGCAAGGGAAGTGGCCAGGGAGACCCTTGCAGAAGTAAGAGAAAAGATGAAAATGTTGGAATTGGAGTAACACATGGCAATAAATGTTAAGCTGGAAGCCTTTGAAGGTCCTTTGGATCTTCTGCTTCATCTCATTGAAAAAGCAGAGGTTGACATCTATGATATACCAATTGCTGAGATAACGGATCAGTACCTCCATTATATCAATATGATGGAGATACATGATCTTGATGTTTCAAGCGAATTTATTGTTATGGCCGCAACCTTGCTTGAGATAAAATCAAAGATGCTGCTGCCAAAGCCGAAGAAGGAAGAAAATATAACAGATGATATAGATCCAAGAGAAGAGCTTGTACTAAAGCTTATAGAATACAAGAAGTATAAGGAGGCTTCTCTTGAATTAAAGGACAAGCTGGGCATATATTCCAAGGTTTTTTACAAGCCTCCCGAGCCGATAGAGGATTATATAGATGATGTCGCCTCTATTTCCAATGTTTCCTTGGACATGCTGTATATGAGCTTCAGAAATATAATTCTGAAGAATGAATCAAAAAGGAAAAACAGCTACACGGAAATCTACAGGGAGGTTGTCACTGTAGAAGACAAGATAAGGCTGATAAACAAATTGCTTGCCGGCAAACCGTCATTTTACTTTGACGACTTGTTCATCGGATGTTACAACAAGTACGAGATAATCGTTACTTTCCTGGCGATACTTGAGCTGTTGAAAAGAAGAAGCCTGCTTATTGAACAGGAAAAGAACTTCTCAAGGATACTTATTAAGAGAAGAGCAAAAGGTGCATGAAGGGTTGGATTTTGTTATGGATATCAGAGAAATAAAGTCGATTGTCGAGGCTCTTTTGTTTGTAGCCGGAGATGCTGTTCCCATAAAGGAAATATGCAGCATAATCAGTATTGACGAAACTACACTCAGAAGAATAGTAAAGCAGATGATGGACAGCTTTAATGAAGATAACAGAGGAATCCAGATTATTGAGGTGAACAACTGCTACCAGCTTTGCACAAAGCCGGAGCATTATGAGTATGTTGAAAGGCTGGTCAAGCCCCAAAGCCGCCAGGGCCTTTCTCAGGCATCCCTTGAGACACTTGCGATAATTGCATATAAACAACCGATAACAAAGTCCCAGATTGATTATATCAGAGGGGTAAAATCCGACGGCTGCATTGCAAGATTAGCGGAAAAAGAATTGATATGTGAGGCAGGAAGGCTGGAGGGCCCGGGCAGGGCGATACTGTACGGGACCACCGACAATTTCCTTAAATTGTTCGGGTTGAAATCCATTAAGGAACTGCCTGCCCTGAGGGAGCTTAACGTGGAAGAAGGGGCATAGAGGGCTGTGTGCATTCCATTGCCTTAATACAATACATCAGAAGATGTATTTTTTTTTATTTTTTGAGAAAGATATACAGATTGGGAAAAGAGTATGCTTGGAGGAATTATGATGCTGTATGCTGCTTCCGTGTTCATATTTTTAATATTGATACTGTATTTGATGCCCGTAGAAATAAGCACAAATATCGAAAAGCACAATAGCAATGTAAGGATTGCCTTGGGGCTGAAGACCTTATATGGCTTGCTCAATATCAATACCGAGATTCCTGCATTTAAGCTGGTTTTTGAAAATGGAAAGCCTGTATTGAGGTATACGGCTGAAGCGGCGGAAAGGGAGACAAACAGGCTGATGGAGAAAGGAAAGGGCTTATTCAGCATATATAAGCATAACAAAGATATAACTGCTTCTTCTTTAAGATATATAACAAAAAAAATTGTAATAAGAAATCTTTTCCTGAAGTTGGGAATGGGAACCGGTGATGCCGCAGTAACGGGATTGCTGTATGGAATTGCATGGATAGTCGCAGGCAGTATAATGGCATATACCGGAAGCTATGTGAACATTAAGAAGCCCAGGATAATAATTTCTCCAATATTCGGCAGTGTCAGGCTGAGCCTTGATTTCAGTTGTATAATTCGCATGAAAACAGGTCATATTATAAATGCCGGAATTAGGGTAATACCTGCATTGATAACTAAATTATAGAAGGATGTGTTTAGCTTGGATCAGCCTGTACAAAGCTTGATGAAAACTACAATGGAAAACATCAAGAACATGATAGATGTTAATACGGTAGTTGGTGACGCTGTTGAAACAAAAGACGGAACCGTCATTGTACCTGTGTCAAAGGTTTCCTTCGCATTCATAGCCGGAGGCGGAGAATATACGGGAACAACCGATAAAAACGAAGAGGATGCTTCAAAGTATCCTTTTGCAGGAGGAAGCGGAGCGGGGGTAACGGTACAGCCCATAGGCTTTCTGGCAACAACAAACGGGCAGTTAAGGGTTATACCCGTCAGATACAGCAGTGCCGTTGACAGAATAGTCGATATGGTGCCTGACCTTATAAATAATATGGAGAATTATTTAAAAAAGAAAAGGCATTCTGAAGAAGACAGCCTTGAAATGTAGGAAGGAGTAAAACTCCTTCCTTTTTTACATAAAAATGGTATAATAGTCTTGATGATATAGAAAGTTTTGATAATTATTCTTAAGGAATGATATGCTTTATCGGGAGGTAATTATATGGAGTTAAAAAATGCAGTTGAAATGATATGGGAAAACCGAAAATACTTAACTGATGATCCTAAAGAAGTATTGAGCCATTTGAATGAGGAAGTTGCCGAATCATTGAAAGCTCTGCTCAGAGGTGAGGAAGATAGGGCTAAGAGTGAACTGGAGGACGCTCTCTCATGCATTTTTATTGCGTTGAAGGTAATGGATGTTGATATTGAAGAAGCAGTACAAAGGCAAATTATACAAATGAAGAAAAGACATGACAAGCTGATGATTTTTAAGAAAGACAAGGTAGAGATATATGTAGACGGGACATTAAAAGGTGGCTGGACTATCTGGGGAGAGGATGACATAAAGGAAGCACTCAAGATTGCCAAGGAGTTTGGCTGCAAAATTGACAAAGAATAATAGATTATATAAATAAATCATTCTGTTAATAATATATGTATGCACTTAATATCGAGATGTAAATCATTTATTATTTCGGAGTGATTTGATGAAAAGAAATACGGCTATAGTCATGGCAGCAGTTATTGCTGCATTATCAGGCTTTTTTGCAGTGCAGGCTTTGCAGGAAACCGGTGCCCGCGCTGCAGTAGTCATGGATGTAAACTCCAACAGGATACTGTATTCCAAAAACATGGACGAAAAGCTGGCCATGGCCAGTACTACAAAGATAATGACTGCTCTTGTAGCTATAGAAAGCGGAAGATTGAATGAAAAGGTTACAATAAGCAAAAGAGCTTCTTATATGGAAGGCTCCTCCATATACCTGCGGGAAGGTGAAGTGCATACAGTCAGTGATTTGCTGTACGCAATAATGCTTCGGTCGGGAAATGATGCCGCAACGGCAGTAGCAGAGCATATCGGCGGGTCGGTAGAGGGTTTTGCGGAAATGATGAATAAAAAGGCCCGGGAGATTGGTGCAAGTAATACAAGATTTGCCAATCCCCACGGCCTGGATGCGGAGGGGCATTATACCACCGCCCGGGATCTTGCTCTCATAACTTCTTATGCTTTGAAAAATCCGCTGTTTTCGAAAATAGTAAGCTGCAAGAAAATGGTCATGGAAGGCCCCCCAGATGAAAACTGGGATAGAGTAATGATTAATAAAAACAAAATGCTTTGGCAATTTGCCGGAGGAGACGGAGTAAAAACAGGTTTTACAAAAAAAGCAGGGCGATGCCTGGTATCTTCCGCCACAAGAGACGGAATGCGGCTGGTTTGTGTAGTTTTAAACTGCGGGCCTATGTGGGATGATTCATCGGCTCTTCTGGAATATGCATTTAAGAATTACATAAAAAAGAGAATTGTAGAAAAGGACAGCATTTTTAAGGTTGTGGAGGTAAGAAACGGGAAGGAAAGGTTTGTCGGAGTCAAGCCTGCGGAGGATTTTGACCTGGCGTTGAGAGCGGACGGGATTGAAAATATTATATTGAAAGCTAAAGGTTTGAAAGCGGCACAAGCCCCGTTAAAAAAAGGCGATCACGCGGGAAGGCTTGAAATATACATTGATAATAACCTGTTGAAGACAATAAATCTTGAGTACTCGGAAAGTGTGGAGTCCAGCAGCCCTTTTTTTTATCTGAAACGGATTCTAAGAGATTTTGTTGCAGAGGCAGAATAGTAAGTATAATGATTCAGTAGTGAGGGGTAGGGGGAAATGGCGGAAAGACTGCAAAAAGTAATGGCAGAGTACGGTGTGGCTTCAAGGCGTAAAAGTGAAGAAATGATATATGCCGGAAAGGTGAAGGTCAACGGCAGATTGGTTACAGAACCGGGTTTAAAGATTGATAAAGACAGAGATGTGATAGAAGTTGACGGGGAAATCATCAAAAGCCCGGAAAAAAAAATTTATATTTTATTGAACAAACCTTCAGGATATATAACCAGCGTAAGGGACCAATTCGGAAGGCCCACTGTCTTAGACCTGTTAAAGGGAATAAGCACAAGGGTCTTTCCTATTGGACGCCTGGATTATGATACTGAAGGCCTTTTGATTTTGAGTAACGACGGTGAACTTACATATAGAATTACCCACCCCAAGCACAGTATTGATAAGACTTACAGAGCCTTGGTCCGCGGAGAAGCGGATAAGGATGATATTAAAGCCTTTGAAAGGGGTATGGCTATCGAGGATTATGTTACTGCTCCTGCAAAGATGGAAATAGTCAGATACTCAAAAGGTAACAGCGTAATTGATATTACCATACATGAAGGCAGAAACAGGCAAGTCAGGAAAATGTGTTCCGCCATAGGACATGAGGTAATAAGGCTGCGGCGGATAAAAATAGGAGATATCGGGCTGGGGGGGTTAAAAACCGGCGAATGGCGATACCTGAGGGATTCAGAAATAAAATATTTAAAAAAACTGGGGGGCATGTGAAATGATGCAGATTAGAAAGATAAAACCTGAGGACATAAGCTTTGTAATGGAGCTTGCTTCAAAATACGGATTTTCAGGCTTAAAGCTTTTGTCTAACATAGAGCATTTCCTGATATGCGAGGATGCGAATATTAAATGCGGATGCGGCTGTCTGGTTCCGTATAAGGGAAAAGGATATCTGAGCTGTGTTATAGTGGATGAAGGCCATAGAAGAAAAAAACTAGGGGGTGCGATAACAAAATCACTGCTTAATATAGCCGATCTGCAGGGAATTGAGGAGGTATACGCAGCAGGAATCTGCGAGGGCTTCCTGCAGGCCATGGGTTTCGAGAAGCATAACGGCACCGATATAGAGGCTGACTTAATAAATGCAATCGGCGATATTGGCATATCAGAATACTACAGGGTGTTCTTAAAGGATTACTTTAAGCCTTGTTCTCATAAATAAATGTAATTTTTTTGCAAAGAAACATTTTTTTTTGTTAAATAATGTGCTATATTTATAATAATTATCTTTATTACAGCATATTCAATAACCGCAGAATATATACAGGAGGGTAACA
>JAGOLK010000072.1 GCA_017994115.1 Clostridia bacterium
ATTGCTATTTTGCCCTATTCACTGATATTTATCAATACCTGTTTATCAATATTGCGCCGGCCTGAAACATCCGCCTGCTTACAATTTATCCAGAACAGAATATGCCCTGTCAATATATATGATAGCATCGCATTCAGGATATTTCGTTTTTATTTCCCGGGCGACTTCATTGGAAAGGTCCTTTGCCATTTTTTCGTCATATTCAAAGGGCACCACCAGGTCAAATATGAGGTTCTTATGCTCCTCTCCTCCGACTATCCTGAAATCATGTATCGTCAGCTCTTCATGCATTTCGCTTATAAGCTCGGTAATCTTATTCTGAGTCTCCTGCACCACTTTATCATCAGTATTTATGGGATCCATGTGGATCACCATGTGTATATCCATTTCCTTAGAAATTTCCTGCTCCGCCAGGTCAATTACATCGTGTGCCTTCATTATATCCATATTCGCAGGAATCTCAGCGTGCAGTGAGACTACGCACCTTCCTGGGCCGTAATTGTGGACTATCATATCGTGTATGCCAATGATGCCGTCATAGCTCAGGACCTTTTCGGTTATCGACCTTATGAACTCCGGCTCAGGAGCTTCCCCCAGCAGCGGGTTCAAAGTGTCTTTTGTAAGAGATATTCCGGAATAAATTATCAATGCGGATACCAAAAGCCCCACATATCCGTCTGCGGGAAAAGCTGTCCAAAGGGAAGCAAGCAGCGACATGGCAACTACCGATGTGGTAATTACATCGCTCAGGCTGTCGGCAGCAGAAGCTTCCATAGTTTTGCTGCCTATTTTCCGGCCTATCCTTTTATAGAACCTGCTCAGCCAGACTTTAACACCTATGGATATCAGCAATACTGAAAAAGGTATTATATCAAACTTGACTGCCTCGGGATTCCTTACCCTTTCAAAGGAGCTTTTCAGAAACTCAAAGCCCACAAGTATAACCATGAAGGATACAACCATAGCAGATATGTACTCTATCCTCCCATGGCCGAAGGGATGCTCCCGGTCGGCAGGCTTGTTGGTTATCTTAAACCCAATCACAGTAATTATGGAAGATGCGGCATCGGAAAGATTGTTTACCGCATCAGCGGTAATCGCGATGCTGTTTACCATAAGGCCTATTGCAATCTTTACCCCTGAAAGCGCCACATTGCATGCAATACCTACGAAACCTCCCAGGTAGCCGTATTTTTGCCTGACGTTTTTATCCCTGATATTATCTTTATCCTTTATAAATGTCTTAATTAAAATATCTGTAAGCAAAATAACACCCCGGATTCTCTATATAATGCTATAGTATCCATACCTAATATATTATACGGCTATAGCAGAATAATATCAAAAGGAAAATACATCGTCATATTTTACCTCCGGCATTTTCTATCTGAACCTTAACCTCAACATTGATCTCCGAATCCTGAATGATTCTGTCAATATCCTCTTCAGCCATCTTTTCCCTGGAATGTGCCTTTATCTCCATCCCCAATTCCAGCGCGTCGAAGCCGTACTCCTTCTGCACCTTGGCAACAAAATCCTCCGCCCTTTTCCTGATTAAGTCCTCCAGGGATTTCTGACTGAGCTTGACAAAATCCTTATTGTCAATAACAGGCTCATTCTTCTTACGCTCAAATAACCTTCCCGATATCTTTATCAATATGTTGAATATATATCTGTCTCCTTCTTTTTTTACTTTAATCTTACGCCTATTCTTGCCTTCAAAGGTTACCTGGTCTATGACTTTATTATCCTCCATAACATCAAAGGTAATCATTCCTCTGCCCCGGATTCCCCTCAGCAGTACAGCAATCTCGGTTTCTTCCATGTTTAAATGCACCATGCTTTTTCCGTCATGCAGAAGGCATGAGCCTGCAAACATTATATTTCCCTCCTTATGCACGATGTAGGGCAGCAATGGAGCCGTATGGTTTGAAACAATATGCCTGTTAATTTCAAACAGCGAGGAGGTGGGGAGAAAATTAGTCCTCCTTATATTTTCTAAAAGCACCTGTAAATATATACCCGGATTTGGATAGTGCTTCACAGGTGCTTTCAGCATGTCTGCAGCCCTTCCCGCTGATACTGCCATTTGAATAGCTCCTTTTACCACAGGATTTCTTGATAAAATATCAGTCAGTTCCATAATGTTCTCATTTCTGATAAGCTCTTCCCCCAGCATAACTATCTGAAGCTGTCCCTGTATGATCTGCTCACCGAAGTGTGTGTTTCTATTGTTTATCCCCTCTCCGTCCAGAGAACCGGAAGTTATATCAACATGGTACTTTTCCGCCGTATCCTCGTAGAAAACCGGAAACCCTGCACTTATAAGGTATTTATCATCAGGCTGCATCTTTTCCTCTTCATTGGCGTAGTCATAACCTCTTATAAAAGGAACTGCCAGCTCATCCAACTCCCTTTCATCCCAACATCCCGATAAGGATAAGGCATTGATAATTATGACTGAGGACAACAAAATATATTTATGTATTTTATTCATCTCTTGCCCTCCCCTTGCCCCGGATAATCGAAAGCCCCAGTAAAAGCAGCGGCAGTGCAGTTCCCAGTATCAGCGAATACATACCGACAAAATCCGATAGGCGGAATGCAATGCCTATATTTTTGGGATACCATGCAATTGCAGCAATAATAGGATATAGCAGTATCACAACCTTACTCAGGGATTTCATGCCAAATACATCCTTTATAATAAGGCCGGCACAGAAGTATTGATTGCTGACCGGCCTTATGGCCACTCCTATCCATGCTATTATTGCAATGAACTCTATCCTTTCCAGCACGGGAATTTCAGTAACAGAAAGAAGCCTCAAAGTAGGCCATGTGAACATTTGGGTAAGTTCCGCCCCGAATACCGTTACAGTAGTTATCACCGTGTACAAGTATATCAGTGCTGTTATTATGAGTGCCAGCACGGCTGCCTTCAGGGTCTCCTTCTTTTTCAATACATAAGGAGCAAATACAATAATAGTCTCGAAGCCTGAATAAGCAAAGCCCGTAGTTAAAGCTGCCTTGGAATAATCACCAAGACTGTTATTCAGCACCGGCATAAGATAATGAATATCCGCAAATTTTATTACCGATGGTATTGATAAAAAAAGCGGCGGAAGCAGAACATAAAAAAGAAACTCATTCAATCTTCCAAGAACCTTTATTCCTGAGCCTGCCATATAAGCGCTTACAGCAAGCCCGAGCATTATCTTGAGAAGAATCGGGGTTTTCGGCAGCAGAAACATTGTGATTACTTCAGTAAACACCCTTAGTATTGCTGCCGAAGCTATTATGGAATATATGACAAATACTGCTGACAGAATTTTTCCTGCCCATTTTCCCGCAAGCATCTCTGTAAGTGCAACGAAGGATAAGCCCGGATGTCTGCTTACCACTTTGTTTGAAAGCCAGATAGACACAAATGGGATAATTCCCCCCAAAATTACTGCCAGCCACGCGTCCTGCCCCACCGCCTCTGCCGTGACCCTGGGGAGGCTTAGAATCCCCGCCCCCAGCATACAGCTTATAAGTGTGAAAATAAGCTGCTTGCTTGTTATTGTATAGCTCATTTCAGTTTTCACCGGTACCACTCTTCTCTCTGTTGTTTACCGCCCTCGTATCATCCGTATGCGGGATTGACACGGGCCTTTTGACATTCATCCACAAAGGCAGCCTAAGCAGGGCATCCTTCATGTCTCTGAACCTGGAGGGTGCGTATGGAGAAAGGTATGGCACACTGAAGCTCTCCAGCTTAGTAAGGTGTATCACTATTACGAGGAGCCCCAGAGCTATTCCATAGGCTCCGAAGGTTGCTGACAGTATTATAAGAAAAACCTTCAGCAGCCGTATGGATAATGTCATGCTGTAGTTGGGCAGCACGAAATTGCATACCGTAGTGATTGCTATCACTACTATCATGGCAGGGCTCACAAGATTGGACCTTATGGCGGCGTCTCCCAGAATTATCCCCCCGACTATACCAAGAGTCCCTGCTACGGACGTAGGAAGCCGTATGCCGGCTTCCCTCAGCACTTCAACCGTAAACTCCATAATCAATGCTTCAATTACAGGCGGAAAAGGAACCTTTTTCCTCAACCGGGCAAAGCTTATAAGCAGTTCCGAAGGTATAAGCTCCGGATGAAAGCTGGTGAGAGCTATATATATTGATGTGCCCAAAACTGCAATCAGAAAGGCAATCAATCGGATAATACGTGAAAATGTTCCCGCTTGAAACTTCTCATAGTAGTCTTCGGTTGCCTGGAAGAACTCGACAAATATTGCCGGAGCTGCGAATACAAAGGGTGACCTGTCGGTTATTATAAGAAGCTTTCCCTCCAGGAGGTTTGCCGCTGCCCTGTCCGGTTTTTCCGTTCCCATAAGCTGGGGAAAAACAGACCATGGGTTGTCTTCAATATACTGTTCAATATAACCGCTTGAAAGTATGGCATCTATATTTATTTTCTTTATCCTCTTTTTCACCTCATCCACTATTTTGGAATCCGCCAATCCGTTTATATATGCAATTGCCACATCAGTCTGGGATCTCTGCCCTATTTTGAACATTTCAACCCTAAGCATAGGATCCTTGATAAATTCTCTTATCATCCCGATATTTACCCAGATATCCTCTATGAAACCCTCCTTGGTGCCCCGTATCCTTTTTTCTGTTTCAGGCTCCGATATCTGCCTTTTTTTCCCGCCGTCAACAGCAAAGATAATGAAGCCCTCTATTCCTTTTGCCAGCAGGATACCTTCCCCCGAGAACATGTCCCGCAAGGTGGTGTTATAATCTTTACTGTATCTGACACTGCCTGTCTGAAGGCATTTTTTTATAATACTCTCCTTCAGCCTTTCACCGCTCAGTTCGATACCTTCCAGGCCGCTGCAGGTCATCAGCGGCTTTATCACGCTGTCGTTCAGCAGCTTTTTATCAATATTTCCCGTAAGATATACAAGCAATGCATCTAGGTTCTCATTGCCGCCGATAAAAAGCTCTCTCATTATCACATCCGCATTACCCGAGAGGTCTTTCCGAAGCCTCTCGGCGGTACGGTCAAAGAAGTCCGCAGAATCTGCATTCATTACGCCTGCTGATGCCTTGGTCCTGAATTTCATTGTACTCACCGGCTTCACTTCTTTTGGGGCAATTCTGTACTTCTTCATGGAATACTCTCCCTCAATGAATAGCGCTGATCTTCTGTAATAAAAGATATTGTTTCCAATTAAAGCTTATTTATAATTTCATAAAAAAAAGAAGCCTTGCGGCTTCCTATACTCCTTCTCTATACAAAACCTCCAGCATCATTTTCAATCCCTGGAGCCCTATGTTCAGTACCCGGCTGTCCTTTATTACATCAGACAGCTTTTCCTCAACCATTCTTATCTTCTTTTCCCTTATAAACTCCTTGTTCTCCCTTGAAACAAAGCATCCCTTTCCTATAACAGTCTCAATAAAGCCTTCCTTTTCAAGCTCATCATAGGCTCTCTTGGTAGTAATTACACTTATATGCAAATCAGCCGCCAGCTTCCTGATGGAGGGCAGAGCTTCTCCGGGCTTCAGCTGCTGATTGATGATCTGCTTTTTTATCTGGTTTGCTACTTGCTCATATATGGGTTCCTTCGTCGAATTACTGACTGTTATATCCACATATATACACCTCACCTCTGTGAAGAATGACTGTGAGACAGGATTTGTCCCGTCTGTCATTGAAAACTATATACACACGAAGTCCTGGAATCGTGTATTTTGTTTATAGTGTGCATACTGTTAATACTGTGTATGCCATATATGTACAGTATAGACATTTTTGACCTGCGTGTCAATAAAATTGGTGAAAGATGTAGAAAGCTGCGAATGAATAATATAAGCTGGGTTAAATTAGTATAATGTATGTACATACATGCGTAAATATATTGTAAAAATTGTATTATTCAAAAATAGGGAGGAAGACAGTTGATGCGCAGTGCCAAAACCCTTGTATATACTGCTCTGATTCTTGGAATTGCATTGTATTTGAGGCTTCGCTTTATAATATATGCTCCTTTTGAATTCAAGATCGACGCCTGGAGTATGTATAACTATGCCTTAAATGTAATGAAGGGCGAATATTACGGACACAGCTTCGGAGAGCATTGGTCAAGATATGCCTACTGGCCTCCCCTTTATATTTTCCTTTCCGGCTTTATCTACAGGTTTTTCGGCATTGCGCAGGATTTTATTGTAATGAGGGCAATACAGGCAGGTTTTTCCGCCGTTTCCTGCCTTCTCTGCTTTATAATTGCCAGAGAGGCTTTAAAGGATTACAGTGATCTCCATGATGAAGCGGGGCTTACTGCAGGCATTCTGATGGCCCTTAATACAAGAATGGTGGCCTATACCAACCATTTATATGTTGAAACGGTATTCATCACCATTTATCTGGCGGCAGTATACTTCTCCCTCAGGTATTTTAAAGATGAAATGTCTCTCAAGCTCAGTCGTCCCAATGGTTCTGCCCAGATTAAACACCTTATTTTGTTCTCCATTTTCCTCGGGCTGGGCAACCTTACACGCCCTGTGCTTCTTCTGCTCCCCGCTGTTACATTTTCCTCTGCGCTGTTATTTATTGCCGCCAAAAGGTTCAGCATCTGGCGAGGCATTAGGGTCCTCGCGGCTGATGGAGTCCTTTCACTTCTTATTATGCTTGCTGTGCTCTCCCCCTGGATCCTCAGAAACTATGCCGTTACAGACCGCCTGATACTGATAGATACCAATGGCCCCATCAACTTTTACATCGCTCATAATCCCCATTCCAACGGAACATGGGTTGACATAAAGAAGGCGCAATCCGATATGTTAAAGCTGTATGAGACGGGTTATAAAGAGGGTTTGGTTTACATAAGAAATAATATTAACAGGGAAATAAATCTCTTAAAGGTTAAACAGCAGCTTTTTCTTTTTCATGGAGATTATCATATCTCTGAGGCCGAAGTGTATCTTTCCAGAACCTATAGGCTTCCTCTTTACGGCAGCCTGATTAAGATGGAGGGCCCTTACAGGCTTCCTCAAATGTCCTTTGAATTCCTATGGAAATCTGCGCTTTTGCTGCTGGTGCTTTTCATACTCAGGCTTATATCTGCCAGATCCCTGTTCATACTTTTTTGTGAGCCTGCATGGATAATAGGGAATTTCCTGTATATGAACCTTATCATTCTGATTTTTTATTATGCTCCAAGGTACAGAAT
>JAGOLK010000075.1 GCA_017994115.1 Clostridia bacterium
TAAGGCTTCTGATAGAAAAGCAAAAAAACGACACCGAGAAAACAATGGGAGCATGCAGGGAGCTTAAGGATATTCTGGAACTCAATGCTATGCCTGCAAGGATTGAGGCTTTTGATATTTCAAATATTCAGGGAGTATTGAATGTCGGTTCAATGATAGTTTTTGAGCAGGGAAAGCCCAATAATAGGAACTACAGAAGATTCAGGATAAAATCCGTTGAAGGCGCCAACGATTATGAAAGCATGAGGGAGATTATAGAGAGAAGATTTGTCCATGGACTTAAGGAGAGAGAAGAGCTTGAAGCAGAGGAAAAAGATTTTGAACTGGGCAGATTCTCGGTGTTTCCGGACATGATACTGCTGGATGGGGGCGTGGGCCAAGTCAATGCGGTGCTGCCGGTTCTCAGGGAGCTGAACATAAATATCCCTGTTTGCGGTATGGTAAAGGACGATAAGCACAGAACAAGAGGGCTGATATATAATGGCAGGGAAATTGAGCTGCCGAAAGGTTCCAAGGCCTTTCGGCTGATATCCGCAATCCAGGAAGAGGCACACAGGTTTGCCATAAGCTATCATAAGAGCCTTAGAAGCAAGGCAACCGTCAAGTCTGCTCTGGACGACATACCGGGAATAGGGCCTGCCAGAAGAAAAGCACTGCTGAAGAGTTTTGGCAGCTTGAAGAATATCAAAAAGGCATCCCTGGAGGAGCTTGAGAAAGTACAGGGGATGAATAGAAAAGTTGCAGAAGTTGTATATAATTTTTTTAATTCATAAAACTTTTTCAAAAATGTTTCGTAATATATTATGAAAACTAAGAAACAAACATGTCCATTCCGGGCAATTCTTGCCTGTCAGCATTGAAGCATGTTTGACAAATTAAAACCAGGAGGTAAGATAGTATGTATAAGAAATTATATAAATCCAGAACTGTGAGAACAATATCAGGTGTATGCGGAGGCTTGGAGGACTATTTCAATATTGATGTTACGATAATCAGGCTTATATGGGTTGCCCTTACAATAGCAACAGGATTTTTCCCCGGGATATTTGCCTATGTAGCCGCCGCGCTCATTATTCCGGATGAACCGACAGGGTACAACCCGGACTATAAGGCTGAAAAAGACGAACAATAACAAAGAGGGTGTTTTGTTGAAATTCTTACTTGATACTCACTGCCATACCATATCAAGCGGCCATGCTTACAGTACCATTAAAGAAATTGCGGAAGAAGCGGCAGACTTGGGCTTGAAGTTAATAGCGATGACAGACCACGGGCCGGCAATGCAGGGAAGCCCTAACATATTCCATTTCGGAAATCTGAGGGTTATACCTGAATATATCAAGGGTGTAAGGGTGCTGAAGGGCGTAGAGGCCAACATAACGGATTTTGACGGAGGGCTTGACGTGCCCGAAAAATACTTAAAAAAACTTGATATAGTTATTGCTTCTCTTCATGAAGCCTGCATTGACTCAGGAACTGTGGAAGAGAATACAAGGGCGCTGGTGGGGGCAATGTTAAATCCCTATGTGGATATCATAGCCCATCCTGGGAACCCTTATTATCCTATTGACATAGACAGGCTCCTTCAGTGTGCCAAGGATACGGGTACACTGATAGAAATAAACAACAGCTCATTTCTGGGGAGCCGCAAGGGAAGCTCGGAGAATTGCAGGATTATAGCAGCTAAAGCAAAGGAGATGGGTGTGGTACTGGCTGCAGGAAGTGACTGTCATATCTGCTATGATGTAGGGAAGTTCAACAAGATTGAAGAGATATTTGAGGAACTTGAAATGCCTGAGGCTCTGGTAATAAATACCGACCCCTTGAAGCTTATTGACTATCTGAACAAGAAGGGTAAAAAGGTGAATATGTAAAGAATACCCGGGCTGTATAAGTGAATATACATAGAGTAAAAGCCGGTATGGAGGGATACGAATGACCCTTAGGAAAGCATTTACTCTTTTTTTATGTGCGATTCTGACGCTTTATATATTTTCGGGACCTGTATTATTAGAGCATGCGAAGGAGGACTACAAGAAAAGCCTGGAGCCGGTTCATGAGAAAACAGAGTGGACAGGGGTTATAACCCTGTGGGATTACCCGCGCCTGGATATCAGAACCGGAACACGGTTCGGCTGGATCAAAAGCAAAATAAGGCAGTTTGAAAAGCAGAATCCCGGGGTATATATTGAGTTAAGGGAGCTTGATTGGAACGAAGGCCCGAGCTTTCTGAAAGCGGCGGCAAAAATAGGAGCAAATCCTGATATCGCACCTATAGGCAGCGATTATTTCTTCATCTCCGGAGGGTATCTGGAGGGATTGGACGGATATATCAGCTTGGAGGAAAGGGCAGACTTCATTAGCAGCATACTTGATACAGCGATGTACAACGGGAAGACCTATGGAATACCATGGATGATGACAGGCTATACAATGCTTCTCAATACCGACATCTTCAGTGAAAGAAATGTCAGCCTGCCGGAGAACGGGGAATGGACCTACGAGCAGTTTGTTGAAGCATTGAAACAGCTTACATACAACGGGGTATACGGCTTCAACTCCTTTATCGAGCCAGGTTATTACAATACCTTCGGAATCATAATGTGTGACGGAGCACAGATAATTGACGATACAACAGGCAGATATATTTTCAATACTCCCGAAGCTGTGTCAGGCTTGACAAAGCTGTGTGACCTCAAGCATAAATACAAAGTCACCCACCCGGACTTCGGAACCATGAATGAAAATCAGGCATGGTCCGATTTCTTGAATGGGAAGACGGCAGTGTACATAGGAGGATCATGGACGGTGCCGCTGCTGCGGAATATTCAGGGAAACAACGGAATTAACTTTACTGTGGCCAAGTTTCCTGCAGGAAGGTCCGATGTGCCTCTGTCATTAAGTTCAACTGTGTGTTCTTATGCCGTTTTCAAGCAGAAGGATGCCGCCAAGAAGAAGGTATGCATTGATTTCATCAAATTCATCACCTCCGAAGAAGCACAAAAGGATCTGGAGTATTTCGGGTACTTTCCCGTCAGAAAATCAGGTAAATATCTGTACGAAAATGACAAAGAGATGTATACTATACAGCAGAACTTATATTTTGCGGAACACCTTCCCAAGGTGGACGATTGGAGTGAAATCGACCTTATTTTGCAGACAAGAATAAAGGAAGCGGTGCAAGGGAATATAAGTCCGGAGCAGGCTGTTAAGGAAGCGGAAAAGCTGATAGAGCAGCGGAGAAAATAGGGTGCGGCGTGCAGAGGCGGGAAGCGCTGAACCATAATATTAAATACCCACTGAATAATACTGTAAAAATATGGACAAATTTCACATAAGAAACAAACCAAATGGAGGAGATTGTATGACTGAGGTTAAAAGTACCAAGAAGGAAAAACAGCCGATAATAGAATACAATGGGAAAAAATATTTGCGAATACCTGTAAAGACCCATGTCATAACAAGGGATGACAGCATTGTCGATGTTGTCAGTATGTATGCCCGGGAAATAGTGAAGGAGAATGATATAGTATTTATAAGCGAAAAGGCTGTGGCAATAACCCAGGGGAGAGCCTATCCGCTGGAAGAAATAAAGCCGAGGCCCCTGGCAAGGCTGCTGTCCAAATACGTTACAAAAACTCCTTCAGGAATAGGCCTGGGAATACCTGAGACCATGGAAATGGCATTAAGGGAATGCGGGGTGCTAAGAATACTTTTTGCAGCTGTTGTGAGTTTTTTCGGAAAGCTGTTCGGACGAAAGGGAGATTTCTACAGAATAGCCGGATATAAGGCTTCTTCCATAGACGGGCCTACTCCAAACACTCTGCCTCCGTATAACAGATATGTTGTACTGGGGCCCGAGAACCCGGATCAGGTGGCAAAAAGCATCAGCGACAGCATAAAAGCAGAGGTCGCAATAGTAGATATTAACGATTTGGGCGGGAATATACTGGGAACTTCAAAATCATCCCTTGACAGGAAGACCCTCGTCGGTATATTGAGGGATAATCCCCTGGGGCAATGCTGCGAGCAGACACCTATGGGAATTATAAGAAGCGCGGAGGAACAGTGAAAACTGAAAGGGGACATGGCAGCAATGCAGATACTATATAATGAGCCTATGAAAAATCATACCTCCTTCAAGGTAGGAGGGCCTGCGGATATATTTATTGAACCGGATGACAGGGCGGAATTGGTGAAGGCAATTAAAGACCTTAGAGAGCAAGGTGTATCATACTATATAATAGGCAACGGAAGCAACCTCCTGGTATCTGACAAAGGACTGAGAGGGGCGGTAGTCAAAATCGGAGAGAAGTTCGGAAGCGTCAGTATCAATAATGATATAATCACAGCAGAATCGGGTGTCCTGCTTTCAACATTATCCAAAATGGCTGCCAGGGAAGGCCTTACAGGAATGGAGTTTGCAAGCGGCATTCCCGGATCTCTCGGAGGAGCAGTAACAATGAATGCCGGAGCCTACGGCGGAGAAATGAAGGATATTGTTGAGTGGGTTGAGATACTGGATCAGGATCTTAATATAAAAAGGCTGAAAAACGATGAAATGAAATTTATGTACAGGAAGAGCATTATAGAACCGGGAAAGCACATAGTTCTAAGATGCTGTATAAGGCTTAAAAAGGGAAACAAGGATGAGATAGACAACAAAATGGCTGAACTGGCTGAAAAAAGAAGAAGCAAGCAGCCGCTGCATTTGCCGAGCGCAGGCAGCACCTTCAAGAGGCCTGAAGGGTATTTTGCAGGCAAGCTCATAGAGGATGCGGGCCTGAGAGGATTTTCTATAGGGGGAGCCCAGGTATCAACCCTCCACTGCGGTTTTGTGGTGAATAACGGGGATGCCACGGCAAAGGATGTGTATGACCTGATCAGGCATGTGCAGAAGACGGTATTTGAAAAGTTCAATGTGATGCTTGAGCCTGAGGTCAAAATATTAGGAGAGTTTTAGCAGCTTCAAAGCATCTATATATAGTCTCGTATAGCTATATAAAAATTGATGACTTCTAATTCACTGAACCTAAGAAAAGTCTAACGCTGTCAAAGGTCATCCGTGACCGTGACAGCTTGCTCGGCGTCCATGCCTCGCATACGACTGTTTCTAAGGTTCAGCTCATAAGAGTCATTTACAATTTTTATATAAGTATACTATGACTTATATATAGATGCTTTTTAACTCTAAAACTGTCCTATTATCTCAAGCCCGGAGCCCTCGTATCCTATAATGGCAATTTGACAATAATAATGTTATATTTATTATTAGAGGTGAAGCACTTGATAAAGCTTTTTGCGGATTATCATACCCATACGGTATACAGCCACGGTACGGGAAGTATATTGGACAATGTAATGGCGGCGAGGAAAAAGGGGCTTACTGAAATTGCGGTTACAGACCACGGAATAAGGCATTTTGCCTATGGCGTCAGAATCAGGGATATTGCAAAAATGAGGGACGAAATAGACAGGATAAATTACAATACAGAGGGCATAAAGGTGCTCATGGGTATGGAGTGCAATATCATAAGCACCGCCGGAGATATTGACATGGATGACAGTATACGCAAATACCTTGATATACTTCTGGTGGGCTTTCATATGATGGTATTGCCGAAGACAGCCGGAGATGCTGTGAATATCTATGGCAGAAACTACTTGTCGAAGATATTTCATCTAGGTACGGAAGGAATTAAGGAAGCAAACACCGAATCAATGATTAGGGCAATAAGAAAGCATAAAATAGATATAATAACACATCCCGGAACCCGCATTCCGCTTGATATTTCTCTTATTGCAAGAGAAGCCGCCAAGACAGGCACCGCTCTCGAAATAAATTCCCACAGCAGTTATATGAAAGCAAAGCATGTTATTGCGGCAGCGGAAGAAGGGGCAAGGTTTGTAATTAACAGCGACGCCCATGCTCCGGAGGATGTGGGTAATCTGCAAAATGGACTGAATATTGCCGCGGAAGCCGGCTTAACCTGTGATCAGATTATAAATGCCGTAAAATAATCCAGGAGGTATGTCAATGAAATTCTTAATTGTTACCGGTTTATCGGGGGCCGGAAAAAGCCAATCAATAAAGTGTTTGGAAGACTTGGGGTATTTTTGCGTTGACAATCTGCCTCCTGCCTTGATCGGCAGGTTTGTTGAAATGTGCTCTGAAAGCAAGGGTGATATAGACAAGGCAGCCATAGTAATAGATATAAGGGTGGGCAAGTTCCTGGATCAGCTTCCCGCCCGCCTTGATGAGCTTAAGGAATTAGGCCATACCTATGACATACTGTTTCTGGAAGCTTCCGACGAGACTCTGATAAAGAGGTTCAAATCCACCAGAAGGATGCATCCTCTGTCTGTGGGAGGCCGGATAATAAAAGGAATAAAAGCCGAAAGAAGAAAGCTTCAGGAAATAAAATCCAAAGCTACGAATATAATAGATACGACGAATATGAGTCCTTCGGAACTAAAACAGGAAATAATACATCTATTTGTTGAGGGAGGCAAGTCGGAAGGGCTGATAATAAACATTATTTCCTTTGGCTTCAAGTATGGCATACCCCTGGACTCCGATATGGTATTTGATGTAAGGTTTCTTCCAAACCCGTACTATGTGGAGGACCTTAAGAAATTCAGCGGAGCGGATGACGGAGTAAGGAATTATGTCATGCAGTGGCCTGCAGCAGCAGGATTCATGGATAAACTAACCGATATGCTGGAGTTTCTGATACCTCATTTCATTAAAGAGGGGAAATCTCAATTGGTAATTTCAATTGGCTGTACGGGCGGGCGGCATCGTTCCGTTACCATGGCCAATATGCTGAGCAATAAGCTGAAGGAGGCAAACCGTAGAGTTATAGTGGAGCATAGGGATATTGAAGAGGAAAGATATAGATAAATCAGACACAAAACGAGGGGGGTTACTTTTGAAAATCAATTCTGTAAAGAGTTCATTACCTGGGAAGGGGATTATCCCGGGAGGTCCGAAGGTTGTGGCGATAGGCGGAGGTACCGGCCTTTCGGTGCTTCTCAGAGGATTGAAGAAACATACATCCAATATTACTGCAATAGTCACTGTATCCGATGACGGCGGAGGTTCGGGAGTGCTAAGGGAGGATATGGGAATTCTTCCTCCGGGAGATATCAGAAACTGCATAGTGGCCCTTGCCAATAC